>NZ_AZUX01000028.1:0-84577 GCF_000513915.1 Mesorhizobium sp. WSM2561 | reverse complement strand
GCAGGCGATGATCTGCTCCTTGGTGTAGGTGGTCCACTCCGGGATGGAGATCGAGACCGGCCATTCCGGGCTCAGCGACGGATCGGCGACGCTTTTCAGCTTGGCCTTGCCCTCCGCGGTGGCGTTCTCCCACAGCTGCGGCTCGACGAGCACGGTCTGCTCCGCCGGCTTCTTGCCGTTCAGGATCTGCAGCGCCAAGGTCACGCCGGCGCCGCCGATCGAGCCGGGGTTGGTCACCGCCGCGCCGATGAGGCCTTCGACCGAATTCAGCTGGCCGACGAAGCCGGCATTGTCGGCGCCGACCACCGGCACCAGCGGCGTCTGCGACTCGACCAGCGCGTCGACGATCACATTGTCGATGCCCGAGGTCCAGATGCCGTTGAACGGCGATCCGGTGGCGATGAAATCGAGGATCTGCTGCTTGCCCTGGTCCTGCTGCCAGCCGGTGAAGACCTCATGCACGACCTTCACGTCGGGGAATTCGGCGAGCGCCTTCTTAAAACCCTTGTCGCGGTCGCTGTCGGCCGAGGCGCCGGCGGCGCCGCGCATATAGACAACGTCGCCCTTGCCGCCGATCTGCTGGAACAGCCATTTGGCGCCGAGATAGGCGTACTGTTCCTGGTTGTTGGAGATGATGTAGGCCGAAGGCTCGGTGACCGCCTGGTCGACTGCGACGACGACGATGCCGGCCTTGGTGGCTTCCTCGAGCGCTGACTTGATGCCGGCGGGATCGGCCGGGTTGACGACGATGGCGTTGACCTTGGCGCTGATCAGGTTGCGGATGTCCTCGAGCTGGCCGGCGGCGTCGGTGTTGCGATGGGCGATGTTGAGCTTGGTGACCTCGCCGGAGGCAAGCGCCTGCGCCTTGATGGCGCAGATCATCTCCTCGCGCCAGCCATTGCCCTGCACCGTGTTGGAGACGCCGATCGTGTATTTGGCTTCAGCGGACGAGACGCCCACCGAAGCCAGAAACGCCGCGCCGGCAAGCAGCGGGACCATTGCCAGATATTTTTTCATTCAGTCTTCCTCCACATTGTTTTCAGTTCAGTTCGAAAAGGGGGCTCATTTCACGAAGGGGCGCAGCATGTCGCGGGCGAGCAAAAAGCCGCGCTTGACGTCGTCGTCGCTTCCCTCAAAGCGCCGGTCCTCGTGTTCGATGATGATCGCTCCGTCGTAGCCGGCGCGGTAGAGGCCGGAGAAGATCACATTCCAGTCGACATCACCAAGCCCCGGCATGCGCGGCACCTGCCAGCCCATGCCGGCCGAGAGGATGCCGCGCTCGTAAAGCCCATCATGATCGATCATCAGGTCCTTGGCATGGACATGCAGCATGTACGGGCCGAATTCCCTGATGAAGCGGGCCTGGTCGATCATCTGCCAGACCAGGTGCGACGGGTCGAAATTCATCCCGACATCCCCGCCCCAGGCCTCAAGGATGCGGCGCCAGATATAGGGCGAATAGGCGATGTTGTGGCCGCCCGGCCATTCGTCGTAGCTGAAGATCATCGGGCAGTTCTCAAAAGCCAGCTTGACGCCGTTGTCGCGCGCATGGGCGATGACGGCGGGCCACAGTTCGAGTGCCTCCTGCCAGTTGGCGTCGATGGTTTTTGAGGCGTCGCCGCCGCAGAAGGTGTTGACCACCGGCACGCCCATATGGCTCGCCAGCACGATCACCTTCTTCAAATGATCGATGACGGCCTTGCGGTGGGCGGCATCGGGATGCAGCGGATTGGGATAAAAGCCGAGGCCCGAAATCGACAGGTTCTCTTCCGCCAGTGCGGCGGCGATTTCCTTGGCCTGCGAGGCCGAGGTCGAGGCGGCGTCGATATGGCTGGTGCCGGCATAGCGCCGGGCCGCACCCGAGGATTTCGGCCAGCAGGCGATCTCGAGCGCCTCGAAGCCGGCAGAACTTGCCCAGTCGGCGACCTCGCCGAGCGGGGTATCGGCAAACGGTGCGGTGAGCAGTCCGAGCTTCATGTTGCCCTCCCGTGGTTCACGACCGGCCTACTATGCCGATTGTGCAGGCCGCTTCAACCGTGTCGCCGCCGGCAATGCGCAAACCTGTCTGACGAATGCCACCGGATCGTCGCAGAGCAGGCCATCGTGAGTGGCCGTGACAGCCGTACGGAACGGCTGGATTTAGTAGGCGTCTGACAACAGCAGGACTTCCCTTGGCTGGGCATCAGCCCACTCCCGCAACGACCTGATTTTGCTCTTGTGGGGCGATTTCGGTCGAGCTAATGATGTGTCGGGCTTAGGGGTTTGAAGTGACTGACATCATCACATTCGTGGTTGCTGGCGCGTGGGCGGCAGTTGGATTTGGCGTGATCTGGTACGTCAGGACGAGACCGCCTGTCTCTGAAGGTCACGAGGACCCCGATCTGCGGGAATGGCTTGATGGCCAGGTTTAAAGCCCCAAGCTCAAAGCCCGCCAGAGCGTGCGGGGTACGCCGGTGCAGCTATCTTCTTGATTTTTCTGGGAGTAAATTTCCGCTGGTGGAGCTGAGGAGGATCGAACTCCTGACCTCGTCATTGCGAACGACGCGCTCTCCCAGCTGAGCTACAGCCCCGTCCAGCGGAATGGGCGCATTTATCGGGCGCTGCGGTTTCCTGTCAAGACGGCGTTTTGCCCAAAAGCCACACGGCCAGTCACCGGCTGGGCATGCGGCGGAAGCTGGCTCTTGCCGCCTCCGCCTGCAATGGCTACATGTCGGCAACAATCGGAGACCGGCATGATAGCCCTCATTCAGACCATTGTCCTGGCGCTTGACATTTATTGGTGGATCATCATCGCTTCGGCGATTTTCTCCTGGCTCTACGCCTTCAACGTCGTCAACTCGCGCAACCAGTTCGTCGATAGCGTCAGCAACATGCTGTTCCGGCTGACCGAGCCGGCGCTGCGGCCGATCCGCCGCTTCCTGCCCGATCTCGGCGGCATCGATATTTCGCCGATCATCCTGCTTTTGATCCTGTTCTTCCTGCGGCAGTTCCTGCTCACCACGGTGGCGCCGCTGGTCGTCTGACGGCGGTTCCATGACCGGGCCGTTTCGCCCGCGTAACGACGGCGTCGACCTGTTCGTCCGGCTGACGCCGAAAGCGGCGGTGGACAGGCTCGAAGGCATCGAGATCTCGACAGACGGGCGAAGCCACCTGAAGGCGCGCGTCCGCGCCGTGCCGGAAAACGGCGCCGCCAATCAAGCGCTCGAACGGCTGGTCGCCAAGGCGCTGGGAGTGCCGCGATCGGCCGTCTCGGTCGTCGCTGGCGGCACGGCTCGGCTGAAGACGCTGCGCATTTCAGGCGATCCGGCTGCGCTGGCGAAAGCCGTCGAGGCGTTGGGTGGGGCCCAAGCGCGCCGCGTTAAGGTGGCCTGCTTTGAGGTGCTTTTGATCAGACATCGTCGGTCCGCCGAGATCGGCGATTGGTCCGTGGGCCCTCGCTCTACACCAAGCCGCGCTTGACCATCATCGCTTCGGGCGACGGCATCTTGCCGCGGAAGGCGGTGTAGAGTTCTTCCGGGTCCTTGGAACCGCCGGCGGCATAGATGTTTTTCCTGAGCCGCTCGGCCAGCGCTGGATTGAACGGGTCGCCCGTCTCCTCGAAGGCGGCGAAAGCGTCAGCGTCGAGCACCTCCGACCACATGTAGGAATAGTAGCCGGCCGAATAGCCGTCGCCGGCAAATATGTGGCCGAAATGCGGGGTGCGATGGCGCATGGCGATGGTGCCGGGCATGTTGAGCTTCTCGAGCGTTTCGGCTTCGAAACGAAGCGGCTCGTCCGGCGCATCCGGCCGCGCGTGGTAGGCCAGGTCGACCAGTGCTGATGCGGTGAACTCGAGCGTGGCGAAGCCGGCGCCAAAAGTGCGCGCCGCCAGCATCTTGTCGACCAGCGCCTTCGGCATCGGCTTGCCGGTCGTCACGTGCAGCGCATGCTTTTCCAGCACCGCCGGCACCGTCAGCCAGTGCTCGTAGAGTTGCGAGGGCAGTTCGACGAAATCGCGGCTGACCGAGGTGCCCGCGACCGACGGCCAGGTGACTTCGGTCAGCATGCCATGCAGGGCATGACCGAATTCGTGGAACAGGGTTTTGGCTTCATCGACCGACAAAAGCGCTGCTTCGCCCTTCGGTGGCTTGGCGAAATTCATGATGTTGTAGATGACCGGCTTGGAGCCAGCGCCAAGCTTGTAGCCGGATTTCAGCGCGCTCATCCAGGCGCCGGAGCGCTTTGAGGGGCGCGCAAAATAGTCGGCCAGGAACAGCCCGCGCTCGCTGCCGTCGGCATTCCTGACGACGAAAACGCGCGCGTCCGGGTGCCACGTGGCAATGCCTTGCTTCTCCTCGAAGCTGATGCCGAACAATTTTGTCGCCACGTCGAAACAGGCGTCGATGATGCGGTCGAGCTGCAGATAGGGCTTCAGCTCGGCCTCGTCGAAGGCGAATTTCTCGGCGCGCAGCTTCTCCTGATAGAAGCGCCAGTCCCAGGCGGCGAATTCTTCGTTGCTGCCGGCCTCGGCCGCCAGCCGCTGCAATTCTATCTGATCGCTTGCTGCCTTATCCACCGCCTTTCCCCAGACCGGGTCGAGCAGCGTATGCACCGCCTCGGGCGTCTTTGCCATGGTGTCGTCGAGCTTCAGCGCGGCGTAGGAAGCGTAGCCGAGCAGCTTCGCCTTTTCGGCGCGCAGGCGCAGCATATCGCGCACCACGGCGGTGTTGTCGGTGGCGCCGCCGTTCTGGCCGCGCATGGTGAAGGCGCGGAAGGCAATCTCGCGCAGATCACGGCGCTCGGAGAAGGTCGAGAACGGCTCGTAGATCGAGCGCGACAGGGTGACGGCATAGCGGCCCTTCTGGCCGCGCATCTCGGCGGCCTCGGCCATCGCGCTTTTCAGGAATTCCGGCAGGCCGGCAAGGTCGGCCGCGTCGAGGAACAGCGCCCAGTCGCGCTCGTCGGCAAGCAGATTCTGGCCGAAATTCGTGCCGAGCGACGACAGCTCCTCATTGATCGCCGCGAGCCGTTTCTTGCCCTCGGCGTCGAGCCTGGCGCCGGAGCGGACGAAATTTTTCCAGGTCTTTTCCAGCACCCGCAGCGTTTCGGCATCGAGCTTCAGGGAGTCGCGGCGCTGGTAGAGATCGTCGATGCGGGCAAACAGCCTCTCGTTCATCGAGATCGCCGAGAAATGCCGCGACATCTTTGGCGAGATGTCGCGCTCCAGCGCCTGGATCGCCTCGTTGGTGTGGGCGCCGGCCCGGCACCAGAAGATCGACGAGACATGGTCGAGCGCCTCGCCGCCAAGCTCGAGTGCCGCAAGCGTGTTCTCGATGGTCGGAGTCTCGGTATTGCCTGATATCGCCTCGATCTCGGCCTCATGCGCCGCCAATGCCGCATCGAAAACCCCGGAAAAATCGCCGTCGCCGATGCGGGTGAAATCGGGCAGGCCGAGCGCCCCTTGCCAGGTGGTCAGCGGATGGGCGGCGAGGTCGACGGCGGACGGCATGGGCATTCTTCCGTTAAGTGAGGGGCTTTCGTAAGTGAGGGGCTTTCGCTGAGTGGCGGGATGGGGCGGATCGTCACCGATGTAAGGCGCTGGCTTGCCGCACGCAATATCGCGGCTGGTCAGTAGCTGTCGCAGTTTTCGGCGATCGCCGCCTGCGAGCTGGCAGTGATGCGGTTGTCGACGATCGCGAAGGTTTCCTGCATCAGCACGTCGTTGTTGGGGAAATCATAACAGGCGATCACCGTGATGACGCCGCCTTCGGTCTTCTCGATCCGATGGCGGATTTCAGCCCCGGCGACTGCGCCCTCCCAGTCGTCGATGGAGGCGATGAATTCCTGCTTGGTCTGGACGACGCCGAGATCGTCGAGTTCTATCCGGACGTCGTCGGCAAGCAGGTCCGACAGTTCCGTGCGATCGGCGACCAGCAGCGCCGCATACCAGCGGCTGATGAGCGCGCCGTCGTCGGCGCCGGCGGATATGACTGAAAACAGCAGCGCCGCTGCGGCCAAAGCGATCGAACGGCATGCCATGCAACCTCCTACGTCATCTCCGGCCGCTCGAAGTCGCCGGTGTCCTTGTTCATCACCCAGAGCTCGCCGGTCGAGATGTCGAACCAGGCGCCGTGCAGCGACAGCCGTCCCTTGCCTTCCAGGATCGAGACGCAGGGAAAGGTCCTGAGATTGGCGATCGAATAGCGGATCGAAATGCGCTCGAGCGCGGTCTGCCGCTCGGTCGCCGTCATGAAGGTGCTGGACGAAACGGTCTCGGCCGCCGGCGCAATCAGGCTCATCCACTTGCCGATGAAGTCGCCGGGCGACAAGGGCGCGGCGGTACTGTCGAGTGCCGCGCGGATGCCGCCGCAGCGGCCATGGCCCATCACCACGATGTTCTTGACCTTGAGGCTCTGCACGGCGAACTCGAGCGCCGCCGAGGTCGAGTGGAACTGGTCGTCGGGCGCATAGGGCGGCACCAGATTGCCGACATTGCGCAGCACGAAGAGTTCGCCGGGACCAGCGTCGAAGATCGCCTCGGGAGCAGCGCGGGAGTCGCAGCAAGCAATGATCATCGTTTCGGGGGCCTGGCCCTCGCGAGCAAGCGAGCGATAGCGTCCGCTTTCGGCGAGATAGCGGCCGTTCATGAAATTGCGGTAGCCGGTGAGCAGATGGTCAGGGAGATGAGGCATTGGCGGCGTCTGGAGCCTTTCGGGGTTAGGCGGCAGCTCTTTAGGTCAGGAAGGCTCTAGCGGCAAAAGCCGGTCGCGAGCAATGCCGAATCGCGAAGGACGTGGTTGCCATTCGCCAATGCGATTGGCTCGCCGATAGATGGGCCGAGGAGATTCACGCCCAAATGGCGACAGGGATGCCAAAACGGTCGGCGAGCGGCGGATCCGGAAACGGCCTTGCCTCGCCGCTGGCGATGCGGCCGGCTATCAGCATCATCGCTGCGGCGTCGAGAAAGTCGTCGGCAGCAGCGCCTGGCGGCGGCGTCCGGTCGAGAAAGCCCCTGACATAACCGTGCCGGCAAAGCAGCGCCTTGCGTTCCGCCATGCCGGCCGGGTTGACGGCGCCCTTGATCTTCTTCGGCAAGCGCATCGCCTGATCGTCGTTCAGCCGGCAGAAGGCGACTTCCGGATGCGATTCGAAGACGCGGCGGCGCAGTTCGGGACGCACGATCAGCACGGCATCGATCTCGCGGATCTTGGCAAAGATGCCAAAAGCCTGGATCGAGACGCCGCGCGGCGGATCGGAGGTCGCCTTGGCGACTTCGCTTGCCTGGCGATGCGCGGCATGCCAGGCCTCGATCGTGGTGAAGCCGTCCGTATGCGTGTAAAGCGCCGCACGCGAGGGGATGGCGAAGACACTCGATTGCCTGTTGCCGAGCAGCGGCCGCACCAGCGCTTCGGGACCGCGGCCGCCCTTTTGCGAAACATCGGGCAGGCCGATCGGCATGTCGACGGCGACTGTCGCATCGGCCGGCAATGCCTCGAGCAGTGCTGCGAAACTTGGAAAAACGGCTGCCGAGGGGGCTGCGCCCGGATCGCGGCGAACGGCGATCCAGCCGGCCTTGCAGCCGTCGACACCGACGACAGTCACGCTCTTTTGTCCCGCCCCGGATGCAGGAGATGGCGAAGCTGCACCATCGCCATCGGGTGCGACAGGCTCTGGGCGTCGGTTTCGAGCTGCAATTCGTCGCCGCCGCGCTTGGCGGTGCGCGCCAGGATCTCGTAGACCGCCGCCGTGGTCGACTGCAGTGCCTTGACCGCCGGCTGGCCGGACAGGATGCGCGCCAGATAGACGGCCGCCGTCAGGTCGCCAAGCCCATTGGGCGGCTTGTCGATGAGGCGATGCTCGGCGAGCAGCGCCTGGTTGCCGTTGAGCAGCAGATTGCCGGTGCCGCCGGCCATCATCGCCGGCGCCGAAGTGACCAGCATGGTCGACGGCCCGGCATGAAGGGCGGCCGCCATCACCGCCTTGAGGTCGGGCAGCGGCGCTCCCGCCATCCATTCCAGCTCGTAGCGGTTGGGCGTGGCGATGTCGGCGATCGGCATCAGCCGGTCGCGCATCGCAATGGCGGTCGTCTCCGGCACATAGAGCCCGCCCGAATCGCCCATCACCGGGTCGCAGATATAGACGGCGTCCGGCGTCTTCGCCTTGACCGCGCCGACCAGCGAGGCGACGGCGTCGGCCTGGCCGCCTTCGCCGAGATAGCCGGACAGCACCGCGCCGACCTCGCCCAGCCATGGCGCGCGCTCGAGATCGGCCATCAGCGCCCTGAATTGATCGAGCGGCGGCACGATGCGCGTCGCCCGTCCATGGCCCGGATGCCAGGGCAGGATGACGGTCGGCACCGCCCACACCGGAAAGCCCAGCGTCTCCAGCGCAAAGACCGCGGCGCGGTTGCCGACCGAGCCGCGCGCGACATGGCTGGAAATGACGATGACCGCGCGCGGCGCGTCGTGTTCTTCGGTGCTCACGAGGTTCCTAACCCTGGATGATGAAAAGCACGAGCCAGATCAACAGGCCAATGCCGACAATGAGCCCCAGCGCCCGGCCAATGCGCGTGCCCCAATATTCGATCGGGTCGGCCCGGTCGGCGTCTGCAGCAGTGATGTCATCGCGCGCGCCCTTCGCGGTCCGCGCAACGGACGAGGCCGGGTCGGTTTCACTTGCCACGCGCTCGATGATGCGGCGCGATTCGTCGTCGCTGTCCTGGCGTCCCGCCATGGCTATGCCCTGTTTTCGCAGCGACTTTAACCTGTTCGCCCGGCCAGTTACAGGGCCTGACAGTGAATGGTAAAGCACCAGCAGCGCCCCAGGTTGAGGTCATGTTCTTGCGCGCGGATTGTGGTAATGCTTCGCCCGTCAGTCTGTTGAGGGATTTTTCCATGCCTGCCCTTTCCTCCCCTTTCGTCTTCCGCAACCTGCCAGCCTTGCTGATGATGGCGATCGTGCTGCCGCTGCTGGCCGGCTGCGGCTACAACACAATTCCGACGGCGGAGGAAAACGCCAAGGCCGCATGGAGCCAGGTGCTGAACCAGTACCAGCGCCGCGCCGATCTCATTCCCAATCTGGTCGAGACGGTCAAGGGCTATGCGGCGCATGAGAAGGATACGCTCGATGCCGTGGTCGAGGCGCGCGCCAAGGCGACGCAGGTGACGGTGACGCCCGAGACGCTGAGCGATCCGGAAGCGGTCAAGAGATTCCAGGACAGTCAAGCCGGCCTGACCAGCGCGCTGTCGCGGTTGCTGGCAGTGGTGGAGAATTATCCCGACCTCAAGGCCAACCAGAATTTTCTGGCGCTGCAGGCGCAGCTCGAAGGCACCGAGAACCGCATCTCGGTCGCCCGCCGCGACTATATCGAGGCGGTGCGGGAGTATAATCTGACGCTGAGGACCTTCCCGTCGGTGATTTGGGCGACCCTGTGGTTCCGCGACAATCAGCCATTCGCCAATTTCACCATCGAGGAAGACAAGATGCAGACGCCGAAGGTCGATTTCGGCACGCAGCAGGGCGGGTGATTGAGCAACTGGTGAGCGTGGTCCCTATCAGCCTTGCACTCCGTCGCGCCCCCCTCTGTCCTGCCGGACAAAGGGGGGCGCGACGGAACGCCAGCCTGGCATTCCTGTTCATCACCCTAAGCCTTCTCTTCCTCCCCCTCTTCCTCCCCCTCACCGCTTTCGCCGCCGAATTGCCTGCCCTGACCGGGCGGGTCGTCGACAATGCCGGCATCATCGACGCCGCAACCGAGGCGGCGCTGACCCGCAAGCTTGCGGATTTCGAGGCCGAGAGCTCTGACCAGATCGTCGTCGCGACGCTTCCTGGCCTCGACGGCGAGGAAATCGAGCCCTACGCCAACCGGCTGTTCCGCGCCTGGAAGCTCGGCCAGGCCGGCGAGGACAATGGCGTGCTTTTGCTGGTCGCCAAAGACGACCGCAAGATGCGCATCGAGGTCGGCTACGGGCTGGAAGGCACGCTGACCGACCTGCACACCAGGCTGATCATCGAAAACGACATGGTGCCGGCCTTCCGCGCCGGCGATTTCTCCGGCGGCATAATGAAGGCCGTCGACGACATGGTCATGGTGCTGGAAGGCAATCCGGAAGAGCTGGAAGCGCGCGGGACCCGCAACCAGCAGCCGCCGTTCAACACCGACGATCTGTTCTTTGCGATCTTCATAAGCATCTGGGCGATCATCTTCTTCGGCAGCATCGCCGCCTCCATCCTGCCGCCGATCTTCGGCCGGAAACTCGGCCCCGGCCGCTATCGCTGGCTGGGCATGACCTTCGAGCCGGGCCGGCGATCTTCTGGCGGCTGGTCGTCCGGCGGGGGCGGCTGGTCGTCGGGCGGAGGAGGCTCAGGCGGTGGCGGGTTTTCGGGCGGCGGCGGCTCGTCCGGTGGCGGCGGATCTTCAGGAAGCTGGTGAGACACGACATGGCAACTCGACCGATCAGCCCCGAGGATCATGACCGCATCGCCAAAGCGATCCGCGTCGCCGAATCAAACACCGACGGCGAAATCTACTGCGTCGTCGCCTATGCCAGCGACGGCTATTTCTTTCCGGCCGCCTTCATGGCGACGCTGGCGATGCTCGTCGTCAGCCAAGCCGTCAGTTACGGGCTGGAAGCGTGGTGGCTGTCGATCCGCCTGCCGCATTTCGTCATCGCCCAGCTTCTGGCGATGGCCTCGGTGCTTGTGCTGTTGTGGGCGCTGCCCGGCTTGCGCATCCACCTGGTGCCGAGACGGCTGCGTTACCAGGCCGCGCACGCCAATGCGATAAAGCAGTTCCTCGCCCGCAACGTCCACCGCACCACGGCGCGCACCGGCGTGCTGGTGTTCGTTTCGATCGCCGAGCACTACGCCGAAGTGATCGCCGACAGCGGCATCGACAGCCGCGTCGGCCAGCATGTCTGGGACGGCGTCGTCCGCGACCTTACCGCGCATGCCCGCGACGATCGTCTCGCCGACGGCTTCATCAAGGCGATCGAAGCGACGGGTGCGGTGCTGGCCGAGCATTTCCCGGTTTCTTCCGGCGACAGCAACGAACTCGACGACCATCTGGTCGAAATCTGAGTCGCTACGAACGGTTTTTTCAGCACTCAACGGCACGTCTATCGTCTGTGCGAAAGCTTGGGAGCCGCTGACCGGACTCTTGCAATCGGGCGATGCGGGTTTATGGTTAACCAATCATGAAGACGCTGAGCATCGATATCAGGAAAGCCGAGCCGCGCGACGCAAGCGCCATCGCCGACGTGCACCTGCTGGCCTGGCGCGGCGCCTACTCCGGCATCATCCCGCATCGCACGCTGACATCGATGATCAACCGCCGCGGCGCCGACTGGTGGGCGAACGCCATCCGCCGCGCCGCCACCGTCCTGGTCGTCGAGATCGGCGGCAAGGTTGCCGGCTACGCCACGATCGGCAAGAACCGCGCCCGCGAGCTCAAGCAGCAGGGCGAGATCTACGAACTTTACGTGCGCCCGGAGTATCAGGGCATCGGGCTCGGCAGCCGGCTATTCTCGGCAGCACGGGCGCGACTGGCAGACCACGGGCTGAAAGGCATGGTGGTGTGGGCGCTGGAGGACAACCAGAACGCGCTCACCTTCTATGCCGGCGCCGGCGGCCGCGACGTCGCCGAGGGCGTCGAGGTTTTTGAGCAGAAGGCTCTGAAGAAGGTCGCCTTCGTCTGGGAATGACGGCTCGACACGCCTCTCGCCAGCACCCTCAGCCGATTTCAGTACCATTCGCCGCATTGCACCATGCGCCGCTGCCCGCTATCGGTTTCCAATCGAAAGAGGGACAAAAGCCATGCGTATCGAAGCCATCGCCATCGGAAAGAACCCGCCGGAGGACATCAACGTCATCATCGAGGTGCCGATCGGCGGCGAGCCGATCAAGTACGAGATGGACAAGGAGGCCGGCACGCTGTTCGTCGACCGCTTCCTGCACACCTCGATGCGCTATCCCGGCAATTACGGCTTCGTGCCGCACACGCTGTCGGGTGACGGCGACCCTATCGACGTGCTGGTCTGCAACACGCGTGCGCTGGTGCCGGGCTGCGTCATCAATGTGCGGCCGATCGGCGTGCTGGTGATGGAGGACAATTCCGGCCTCGACGAAAAGATCATTGCGGTGCCGTCGCCCAAGCTGACGCTGCGCTACGAGAACGTCACCGAATACACGCACCTGCCAGAAATCACCCGCCAGCAGGTGCAGCACTTCTTCGAGCACTACAAGGATCTCGAACCCGGCAAATGGGTCAAGATCGAGGGCTGGCACGCTGCCGCCTACGCCAAGAAGATGATCGTCGAGGCGATCGAACGGGCCAAGGCAAGCAAGTAGCCGAACGCTTTCAAAATTGCGAGACGTCGGCGGGACAGCGCCCCCCTCTGCCCTACCGGGCATCTCCCCCACATGGGGGGAGATTTGGCAGCTTCGCCGCCTCGTCTCTCTTTCGGCGTCGGAGATGGCGAAAGCCAAGATGGCAGCCGATCTCCCCCCTCGTGGGGGAGATGTCCGGCAGGACAGAGGGGGCGTGAAGGATCGCCGAAGGGCGGCCATTGCTACGCTCTTCCTCACTACCATTAATTATCGACGCGGCCGAAAGCGGGTGCGTTGCCGATAACCACGCGCTTGTCCTTGCCGCAGGCAAAGGTCCGCGCCTTCTCGTCGGCGAGCTTGCGGGCCTGGTCGTTGGCGCCGGGGTTGCCGGTGGCCAGCACCAGGCCGACGGTGCAGCCCTCATAGGTCTCCGGCTGGGCGACCTTGGCGACGATCACCACATCGGTCGGTTTGTTCTCCGCTTCGGGATTGCTGATCGAGCGCCGATGGATGACGGCAAACGGGACGGCGCGACCGCCGTTCGTCTCGATGCGCCACTCAAGTTTGGGTGCCGCCGAGTTGAAGGCGACAAAACTTTCCCAGACCGCGGTCATGTCGCTGGGCGGAAAACCATAAAACAGCGATTCCCGGGCGTCGTCGTAGGCGATCAGCACCGGATAGCCGCGATAGCCCGAACACGCGAGACTGGCCCAGTCGCCGTCGCCTTCCTCCGCCTGCGCGTAGGTCACGCAGTCCTTCTTCCAGTCGAGATCGGTGTAGGCGCTGGAAATGTCGCCGGCCCGGGCAGGCTGGCAGAGGCCGGCGAGGGCAAGCGGGATCAGCAAAAGAGCACGCATCGCAGGCAACTCCGTTTCGGGGCTGCCGCACGGTATCGTTAAACGCTATTTCTTCAAGCTCGCTTCGATCAGCAGGTCGGCGTTGCGGGCCACAGACTTCGCCGGTCCGCCGGCCCCGAACAGCTGGCCGCTGATATAAGCGCCTTCGATCAGGAGCAGCAGCCCGTCGCCCAGCGTATCGGCGTCGCCGGCACCCATCGCCGCCGCCATGGCGCGCAGGCGTCGGCGCAATTCCTGCTTGTTGGCCTCACTCACCACCCGGGCCGGGTGGCCACGTTCGGGATATTCGACGGCCGCATTGGTCATGCCGCAGCCGCGATAGTCGGGTTTTTGCGTGCGTTTGCCGATGCGGGTCAGGAAGGCGGCGATCTGCGCGCGCGGATCGCCGGGATGGGCAGCCACCGCCGCGTCGAAGCGGGCCCAGAACTCGAGGTCGTATTGCCGCAGATAGGACGCGGCCAATTCGTCCTTGGACGGAAAGCTGCGATAGAGGCTGGGCTTGGTGACGCCGGCGCGCCGCACGATCTCGTCGACGCCGATCGCCCTGATGCCTTGCCGGTAGAACAGGTCGCGGGCAACGCGAAGGATTTTTTCGCCCGCGCGGGGCCGTTCATCCGCTTTGATCGCTGGTTCAATGCTTTTCATTCTTGGACGTGCCGTTGCCTGCTTGACAATGTTACCGATCGGTACGTATGCTCCCATGCATTGCAACGTACCGGTTAGTAACATGATAGCTCGATCCCGCCCGTTTGGCCAGCGCTATGCTTTCGTCGTGGTCGCCGTCATTTTCCTCTGCCTGCTGATCGCGGCGGGCCTGCGGTCGGCGCCGGCCGTCATGATGCTGCCGCTGGAGGAGAGTTTCGGCTGGCGGCGCGATGTCGTCTCGCTCGCCGCGGCCATCGGCATCTTCCTCTACGGCCTGACCGGGCCGTTTGCCGCGGCACTGATGGAACGGATCGGGCTGCGCCGCACGCTGCTGGCGTCGCTGGTGCTGATGTCGGGCTCGACGGCGCTCAGCCTGTTGATGACCCAGCCGTGGCACCTGCTTCTCACCTGGGGCGTATTCTCCGGCGTCGGTTCCGGCGCGGTCGCCACGGTGCTCGGCGCCACCATCGTCAATCGCTGGTTCAAGACCAATCGCGGCCTGGTGATGGGGCTGATGTCGGCCTCCGCCGCCACCGGCCTGCTGGTGTTCCTGCCGTTGCTCGCCGCGCTCGCCCAGTCGGGCGGCTGGAAGCCTGTCGCCATCGCCATTGCGGTCGCCACCGCCTGCCTGGTGCCGCTGGTCTGGCTGCTGGTGCCGGAACGGCCGTCCGCGATCGGCATGGTGCGCTACGGCGCGGACGTCGACGACGTGCCGCCGGTTCCGCCGGCCTCGCAGGGCAATTTCCTCACCCACACGTTCAGCACGCTGCGTCGTGCCGCCGGCACGCGCGTGTTCTGGTATCTGTTCGCCACTTTCTTCATTTGCGGCTTCACCACCAACGGACTGGTCGGAACGCACCTGATCGCGTTTTGCGGCGACATGGGCATCGGCCAGGTGCAAGCCGCCGGCCTGCTGTCGCTGATGGGCATCTTCGACCTGATCGGCACGACGCTGTCGGGCTGGCTCACCGACCGTTTCGACCCGCGCAAGCTGCTCGGCGTCTATTATGGCATCCGCGGCCTGTCGCTGATCTATCTGCCTTATTCCGGTTTTTCGTCGACCAGCCTGATCATCTTCGCCGTGCTCTACGGATTGGACTGGATCGCCACCGTGCCGCCGACGCTCAGGCTGTCGAACGAGGCGTTCGGCGACCGCAGCGGGCCGATCGTCTTCGGCTGGATCGTCGCCGGCCATCAGGTGGGTGCGGCGGCGGCCGCCTTCTTCGGCGGCACCATGCGTGAATTGCAGGGCAATTACGAACTTGCCTTCCTCATCGCCGGCATGACCGCAATAGCCGCAGCCTGCATCTCGCTGTTGATCAACACCAGCCGTCCGGCCTTCGAGCCGGAACCGCAGGCGGCTTGAGCTGTGACGGCTGAGCGCTAATCTCCCCCCTCGAGGCCCCTCGAGGGGGGAGATTCGCCAGCCTGTTGATCGTCAGAAAACCTTCATGGTTTCGAGATGTGCGTGAAACATTGAGGCTGGACCTTGGCGGCGACGTTTAAGCCATCCAGGAGACAGCCATGAACAAGATTTCGCGCCGCGCTTTTGTCACGTCGGCGAGCGCCGCCGGCCTCGTCGGCGTATCGGGCCTCGCGCTTCCCTATTATTCGCGCGCCAATCAGCGGCCCGCCTTCACCCATGGCATCCAGTCGGGCGATGTCGACGCAACCAGCGGCGTGGTGTGGACGCGGACCGACCGCCCTTCGCGCGTCATGTTCGAAGTCTCGTCGACGGAAAATTTCGCCAATCCCTTGCGCCTTGCGCCGCTCGATACGTCGCCGGCCAGCGACTACACGGTAAAGCGGCTGCTCACCGACCTCACCTCCGACCAGGACATCTTCTACCGCATGGTCGCGGCCGATCTTGCCGACATCAACGCCGTCTCCGAGCCGATCGTCGGCCGCTTCCGCACGGCGCCGGCCTCGAAACGCGACATCCGCTTCGCCTGGTCGGGCGATACCGCCGGCCAGGGCTGGGGCATCGACGACACCGGCATGAAGACCTATGCCACGATCGGCAAGCATACGCCCGACTTCTTCCTGCATTCCGGCGACACCATCTATGCCGACGGCCCGATGAAGGACGAGGTCGAGCTTCCCGGCGGCAGCAAGTGGAAGAACAAGGTCCTCATCGACGAAAAGCGCAAGGTTGCCGAGACGCTGGACGAGTACCGCGGCCAGTGGAAGTACAACATGATGGACAAGAACGTGCTGGGGCTCAACGCCATCTGCCCGACCTTCTACCAGTGGGACGACCACGAGGTGGTCAACAACTGGTCGGATTCGAAGAACCTGAGCGCCGACGACCGCTACTCGGAAAAAAACATCCATGTGCTGGCGGCACGCGCGGCACGCGCCTTCCACGAGATGACGACGATCCGCTACGAGCCGTCGGAACCGGGCCGCGTCTACCGCAAGATCGCCTACGGGCCGCTGCTCGAAGTGTTCTTCCTCGACATGCGTTCCTACCGCGGCGCCAATGGCCCCGGCATGCAGGATACGGTGACGCCGCAATCGCGCATCCTCGGCGAACAGCAGATGAAGTGGCTGAAGCGCGAACTGGCAAACTCCAACGCGACCTGGAAAATCATCGCCGCCGACATGCCGCTCGGCCTCGTCGTCTGGAACGACGCCACCAACAAGGCCGGCGCCGAGGCCGTCAGCAATGGCGACAATGGCCCGGCCAAGGGCCGCGAACTGGAAATCGCCGACCTCCTTCGCTACATAAAGAATGCCGGCATCACCAACACCGTCTGGCTGACCGCTGATGTGCACTACACGGCGGCGCATTACTACAATCCCGACAAGGCGCAGTTCCAGGACTTCGATCCGTTCTGGGAATTCGTCTCGGGTCCGCTCCATGCCGGCACGTTTGGACCCAATGATTTCGCCATGACCTTCGGCCCGGAGCTGAAATTCATCAAGGCGCCAACCGCCGAGCAGGGGCAGAATCTGCCACCTTCGGCCGGCCTGCAGTTCTTCGGCCTCGTCGACATCGACGGCGCCACTGAACAGATGACGGTGCGGCTGATGGACCGCGACGACAATGAACTCTACAAGGTCACGCTCGACCCGGTGCATTCGGCGTGAGGGGACTGGCTTCAATAATGGCCAAAACGCGGGCGGGACAGCGCCCCCCTCTGTCCTGCCGGACATCTCCCCCACACGGGGGGATTGGCAGCTTGGGCGCTCCCGCTCGCGCCTGCAACGTTGGAGGTTGGCGAAAGCGGCAGCGACGTCCGATCTCCCCCCTCGTGGGGGAGATGCCCGGCAGGGCAGAGGGGGGCGTGAAGGATCGCAGCGGAACGGTATCTCGGGATGACTACCGCCGTCGGCGGTCGTCAGTCCGGATAGCAAACGGCCGGAATATTGGGCCAAACAGCGCTGTCGCAGTTGGCGGCCTCCTGCCTTTGCTTGAAGGCGGCGCTGACCGGCCCGGTCACCACCGGGTCGACGCCATCGGGAGCGTCGGCAAACAACTGCTCCGCCGTTCGGGTGTCGGACGGCATGGCAGGCTCCTTCGACGTCGCGGCCGACTGTGCCACGCCTGCCGCAAGCAGAACGGCGAGGGCAGCCCATGCAAGGATTGGCCGGTATCTGATGCCCGTTTTGCTCATGAAATTTGAACTGTCCCGACCGTGAAAGGTTCCGCTTTGGTTAATAATTCAATTTCACACCAAGACACTTAAGATTTGGTGACCATGTATTTGGTGGCACGCCTCCTCTTTCGCATTTGCGAAAAACCCTGTATGAGCCGCCCAACCGAAAGAGGCAGCGCCTTTTGGCCTGCTGCCTGCAACGCTCCCGAGACCACAACATGAAAATTCGTAATATCGCGATCATCGCGCACGTCGACCATGGGAAAACCACCCTAGTCGACCAACTCCTGAAACAGTCCGGCTCGTTCCGCGACAACCAGCGCGTTGCCGAACGCGCCATGGATTCGAACGACCTCGAAAAGGAACGCGGCATCACCATCCTGGCCAAGGCGACCTCGGTCGACTGGAAGGACACCCGCATCAACATCGTCGACACCCCCGGCCACGCCGATTTCGGCGGTGAAGTCGAGCGCATCCTGTCGATGGTGGATTCAGCCATCGTGCTGGTCGACGCCGCCGAAGGGCCGATGCCGCAGACAAAATTCGTCGTCGGCAAGGCGCTCAAGGTCGGATTGAAGCCGATCGTCGTCATCAACAAGATCGACCGGCCGGACGCCCGCCACGTCGAGGTGGTCAACGAAGTGTTCGACCTGTTTGCAGCGCTCGACGCCACCGACGAGCAGCTCGACTTCCCGATCCTTTACGGTTCGGGCCGCGACGGCTGGGTCTCGGAAAACCCCGAAGGCCCGAAGGACCAGGGTTTGGCGCCGCTGTTCGACCTCGTCATCAAGCACGTGCCGGCGCCGACCGTCCACCCCGGCCCGTTCCGGATGATCGGCACCATCCTGGAAGCCAATCCGTTCCTTGGCCGCATCATCACTGGCCGCATCGAATCCGGCACGCTGAAATCCAACCAGGCGGTCAAGGTGCTGCATCATGACGGCACCCAGGTCGAAACCGGCCGTATCTCGAAGATCCTGGCTTTCCGCGGGCTCGAGCGCCAGCCGATCGACGAGGCGCAGGCGGGTGACATCGTCGCCATCGCCGGCCTGTCGAAGGGCACCGTCGCCGACACGTTCTGCGACCTGTCGGTGACCGAGCCGCTGCATGCGCAGCCGATCGATCCGCCGACCGTGACGATGTCGTTCCTCGTCAACGATAGCCCGCTGGCCGGCACCGAGGGCGACAAGGTGACCAGCCGCGTCATTCGCGACCGCCTGCTGCGCGAGGCAGAAGGCAATGTCGCGCTGAAAATCGAGGAATCGCCGGACAAGGATTCGTTTTTCGTCTCCGGCCGCGGCGAATTGCAGCTTGCCGTGCTGATCGAGACGATGCGCCGCGAAGGGTTCGAGATCGCCGTGTCGCGGCCGCGCGTCGTCATGCAGAAGGGCGAGAACGGCGAGTTGCTCGAGCCGGTCGAGGAAGTCGTCATCGACGTCGACGAGGAGCATGCCGGCGTCGTCGTGCAGAAGATGTCGGAGCGCAAGGCCGAGATGGTCGAATTGCGCCCGTCAGGCGGCAACCGCCAGCGCATCGTCTTCCACGCGCCGACGCGCGGCCTGATCGGCTATCAGTCGGAACTGTTGACCGACACCCGCGGCACCGCAGTCATGAACCGGCTGTTCCATGCCTACGAGCCTTACAAGGGTGAGCTGCCGGGCCGCACCAACGGCGTGCTGATCTCCAACGAACAGGGCGAATCAGTGGCCTATGCCATGTGGAACCTGGAAGATCGCGGCCCGATGGTCATCGATCCGGGCGTCAAGGTCTATCAGGGCATGATCATCGGCATCCATTCACGCGACAACGACCTCGAAGTGAACGTGCTGAAGGGCAAGAAGCTGACCAACATCCGCGCCGCCGGCAAGGATGAGGCGGTGAAGCTGACGCCGCCGATCCGCATGACGCTGGAACGCGCGCTGGCCTGGATCCAGGACGACGAGCTGGTCGAAGTGACGCCGAAGACCATTCGTCTGCGCAAGCTCTATCTCGACCCGAACGAGCGCAAGCGTTTTGAGAAATCGGCGAAAGTGGTCGGCGCGGCGTAAGCGGGATGTCGAGAGATGTGCGGCAAACTCGTCACGGCTGCCGCATACGATAATCGCCCCGAGGCTGAAGTTTGCGTCTCGGCGGAACCGTCGATGACGGCGCCCTTCTCCCCGTTCACGGGAGAAGATGGCGGCAGCCAGATGAGGGGCAGCGCCGGCGCCTCTTCAGAGGGCAAAGTTCTCTGCAAGCTACAGGGGTGCCAAATCGCCGCCGATCGGATATCCTTAGCTTTCTGACGCTCGAAGGCACTCACATGCACGTCACTTCGCTTCTGATCTTCGCCGCCGCCCTTTTCGTCGCCGCGGGCTCGCCCGGCCCCTCGATTGCTGCCCTGGTGGCGCGGGTCATCGCAAAGGGCTTTCGCGACGTGTTTCCGTTCCTGCTCGCCATGTGGATCGGCGAGGCCATCTGGCTGTCGCTGGCGGTGTTCGGGCTGGCGGTGGTGGCGCAGACCTTCCATCTCGCCTTCGTCGTGCTGAAATGGGTCGGCGTCGCATATCTCGCCTACCTCGCCTGGAAGATGTGGACGGCCCCGGTCGAGGCGCGCGAGGGCGAGATGCCGCGCGAGGAGTCGGCCGTCAAACTGTTCTTTGCCGGCATGGCGGGGACGCTCGGCAATCCCAAGATCATGATGTTCTACCTGGCGCTGCTGCCGACCATCATCGATCTCGCCTCGGTGACGGTCGTCGGCTGGATCGAGCTGACGCTGACCATGGCCGTGGTTCTGGTCGCCATCGATCTGGCCTGGGTGCTGGCGGCAGCACAGGCGCGAAAACTCTTGAAGAGCAAGCGCGCGATGAAGATCGCCAACCGCGTCAGCGCCACGACCATGGCCGGTGCCGCGGCGGCGATCGCGGCTCGATCCTGAACCGGTGCGTCAGCCCATTTCTATGATCGGCGCGATCTCGACGCTGAAACCCGGGTCCTTCAGAATAGGACAATCCTTGGCCTTGGCGACGGCATCGTCGATGTCTTTCGCTTCGATGATTGTGTAACCGGCGGTCGGATTGCTGCCGCCATTGTTCTCGACCTTGCCGCCGGGCAGCACGGTCTTCGACATGCCGACCGGATTGCCACCGTCGACCACGGCCGAGCCAAGCTTGCCGTACCATCCGTTCCAGGCATCCATCGCTGCTTGCCGTTCGGCCTCGTCGGTCGGCATCTTGCCGGAGCCGTGATAGACATAGAGAAATTTCGCCATGTTCTCCTCCGTTGATCTTCCGTTGATCGGCGGGCGTCGAACCGACATGCGGTCACGCCGCAGGGGCAATCATCGGACCAAACCGGCAAAGACGCAACGAGAATGCGAATCACTAATGTGAGGTCCTGTTGGCTCGCAACCGCCATGCTCTCACCGCGCCATCGCTTGGTATGTCGGTGAAGGCACGCAGCTTCGTCTCATCGAAAGCGTAGGCCAAAAGCACGTTGGGAACGAGACCGAGCTTCTCCTCGCATTTGGCGAAATAGGCTTTCGTCGCTTCGCTCAGTTCCGCAGGCGCGAGGTCAAGTGCGATGATTTTGTCTTCTATGGCGGATTTTCTCCTCATTTCGGTGACCCACCGGCGAATCCCGACATTTCGTCGCAAGCGGTCAAACCTTTGTCGCCAAATATCGGTCATCTGCTACCATAGTCGCAAAACATATGAGGGAGGGATTTAGCGACATGGCCGGCCTGAAATCTGCAAGCCAGTTGAAAAAGATAAGCACGGCCAAGGGCGGCGAGAAACCCGGCAGGCTTGCCGATTACCTGCTGGCCCGTGCGCCGGCCGAAGATGTCGCCGCCTATGAGGTCACCGCCCTCGAACGCGCAGCCGATCTCGCCGGACGCGCCGTCGCCAGGCACAAGAAGGGCGATTGCGTCGTCGCAATAGAGGTTGATTCCGGTGTCGTGCGCCAGGGCAGGCCGATGACGGTGATCACTGTCGTCAACGACAACATGCCGTTCCTGTTCGATTCCATACTCGGCGAGATCACCGAGAGCGCCGGCGAACCGCTGCTGGTTACCCACCCGGTCATCGTCGTCAGGCACGGCAAGAGCGGCGTCGACGAAATCCTCGGCGATGGCGGCTTTGCCAAGGGCGATCACAGTCATGAGCGGCTGAGCGTCATCCACGTCCATATCGCCCGTCTTTCGGCCGATCAGGCCGACGCATTGGCCGAGCGGCTGAAGAAAATATTAGGCCAGGTGCGCGCCGCTGTCACCGACTGGAAGCCGATGCTGGCCCGCCTCGACCAGGCGATCTCGGAGTTCCGTTACGCCCCGGTGCCGCTCGACAAGGCGCACGTCACTGAGGCGATCGCCTTCCTCGAATGGCTGCGCGACGACAATTTCACCTTCCTCGGCATGCGTGAGTTCAAATATACCGGCGGCGAGAAGAGCGGCACCCTGGAGCGCACCGAAAAGCCCGGCCTCGGCATCCTCTCCGATCCCGACGTGCTGGTGCTGCGGCGCGGCACCGAAGCGGTGACGACGACGCCGGAAATCCGCGCCTTCCTGCACGGGCCGGAACCGCTGATCGTCACCAAGGCCAACGCCAAATCGTCGGTGCACCGCCGCATCTATCTCGATTATATCGGCGTCAAGACCTACACCGCCAAGGGCGTGCTCGCCGGCGAGTTGCGCATCGTCGGCCTGTTCACCTCGACCGCCTACACGCGCTCGGTGATGAAGATCCCCTATCTCAGGTCGAAAGCCGAAACCATCATCGCCAAATCCGGTTTCAACCCTGAAGACCACTCCGGCAAGGCACTGATCAATGTGCTGGAGAGCTATCCGCGCGACGAGCTGTTCCAGGTTCCGGTGCCGATCCTGCGCAAGCACGCCGAAGCCATTCTGGGGCTGATCGAGCGGCCGCGCGTCAGAGCGCTGGTGCGCGCCGATCAGTTCGACCGCTTCGTCTCGATCCTCGTCTTCGTGCCGCGCGACCGCTACGACAGCGTCGTGCGCGAGAAGATCGGCACCTATCTGAGGACGGTGTTCCAGGGCCGGCTTTCGGCCTACTACCCGGCCTTTCCGGAAGGCGGACTGGCGCGCGTCCATTTCATCATCGGCCGTTCCGGCGGCAAGACGCCGAAGGTCGACCAGGCGACGATCGAGGCAGCGATCCGCGCCATCGTGCGGACTTGGGACGACATTCTGCGCGAGACCGCGGCCGAGACCGGCGCCGATGCGGCGCTCACGGCGATCGCGTCGCGCTTCTCGGGAAGCTATCGCGACAGCTTCTCGCCGGCGGAGGCGTTGGCCGATGCCGGTCGCATGGCCAGGATCAGCGCGGCCAATCCGATCGCCATCGACTACTATCGTCATGCCAACCAGGAACCGCATCAGGCGGCGCTGAAGATCTATCACCATGGCAGCCCGGTGGCGCTGTCGCGGCGGGTGCCGGTGCTGGAGAACATCGGTTTCCGCGTGATCAGCGAGCGCACCTTCGAAGTCGGGGACGAGGCTTCCGGCATGATCAATAGTGATCAGCCGGGCATGGTCTTCATCCACGACATGGAGCTCGAAAACAGCTACGGCAAGCCGATCGACCTTGGCGACCGCGGCGCGCTGTTCGAGGACGCGTTCCTTTCCGTCTGGCGTGGCGACATCGACAATGACGGCTATAATGGCCTTGCCCAGACCGCAGGCCTGTGGTCGAGCGAGGTTTCCATCCTGCGCGCCTATGGCCGCTATCTGCAGCAGGCCGGCATCCCGCAAAGCCAGGATTTCATTGCCGCAGCGCTCAACCGCTATCCGGAGATCGCGCGTGGCCTGCATGAGCTGTTCGTCGCCCGCCTCGGACCGACGGCGGAGATGGAAGGGGCGGTCGCGGCCAGGCACCTCAAGGCCAAGATCAGGGATGCGCTGGAAGAGGTTCCCAACATCGACGACGACACCATCATCCGTCGCTACCTCAACCTGATCGAAGCCTCGCTGCGCACCAATCATTTCGTTGCCGATCTGAAGGAGAAGGGCCAGTCGCTGGCGATCAAGCTCGACTCGCAAGCGGTCGATGGCCTGCCGGCGCCGCGGCCGTGGCGGGAGATCTTCGTCTACGGCTCCGAAGTCGAGGGCGTGCATCTGCGCTTCGGCCCGGTCGCCCGCGGCGGCCTGCGCTGGTCGGACCGCGCCCAGGACTACCGCACCGAGGTGCTCGGCCTGGTCAAGGCGCAGCAGGTCAAGAATGCTGTGATTGTGCCGGTTGGCGCCAAGGGCGGTTTCTATCCGAAGAAGCTGCCGATGGGCGCCGGCCGCGACGCCATCTTCGAAGCCGGCGCGTCCGCCTACAAGAATTACGTCTCCAGCCTGTTGTCGATCACCGACAATATCGGCCTCGACGGCGTCATCCCGCCAGCCGGTGTGATCAGGCGCGACCAGGACGATCCCTATTTCGTCGTCGCCGCCGACAAGGGGACGGCGACCTTCTCCGACACCGCCAATGCCATCAGCGAGAAGCATGGCTTCTGGCTCGACGACGCCTTCGCCAGCGGCGGCTCGGCCGGTTACGACCACAAGAAGATGGGCATCACCGCCAAGGGCGCCTGGGAAGCGGTCAAGCGGCATTTCCGCGAGATGAACCGCGATATCCAGACCACACCCTTCACCGTCGTCGGCGTCGGCGACATGTCGGGCGACGTGTTCGGCAACGGCATGCTTTTGTCCGAGCAGACCCGGCTGATCGCCGCCTTCGACCATCGCGACATCTTCATCGATCCCGCTCCCGACATGGCGGCTTCGATGGCCGAGCGCCGGCGCATGTTCGCCCTCGCCCGTTCGAGCTGGCAGGACTACGACAAGACAAAACTGTCCGAAGGCGGCATCATCGTCTCGCGCAGCCAGAAATCGATCACGCTGCCGCCGGCCGCTGCCGCGGCGATCGGCCTCGGCAAGACGACCGCCTCGCCGGTCGAGATCATGAGCGCCATCCTCAAGGCGCCGGTCGACCTTTTGTGGTTCGGCGGCATCGGCACCTATCTCAGGGCATCGACGGAAACCAACCAGGACGCCGGCGATCGCGCCAACGATGCCATTCGGGTGACTGCGCTCGAAGTGCGCGCCAAGGTCATCGGCGAGGGCGCCAATCTTGGCGCGACGCAGCGGGCCCGCATCGAGTTCGGGCTGAATGGCGGGCGCTGCAATTCCGACGCCATCGACAATTCGGGCGGCGTCAACTGCTCCGACGTCGAGGTCAACATCAAGATCGCGCTGGCTTCCGCCATGCGCAAGGGGGCGCTGACCCGCCCAGCGCGCAACAAGCTTCTCGCCGAAATGACCGACGAGGTGAGCGCGCTGGTGCTGTCCAACAATTACGAGCAGACGCTGGCGCTGTCCCTTGCCCGCAAGCGCGGCCTTGCCGATGTCGCCCATCAGAGCCGTTTCATGGCAGCGCTCGAGGCGCGCGGCCTGCTCGACCGCCATGTCGAAGCACTGCCGTCGCCGGCAGCCCTTGCCGAGCGCGAGGCGCGCGGCGAGCCGCTGACCAGGGCCGAGCTCGGCGTGCTGCTGGCCTATGCCAAGATCGTGCTGTTTTCCGACATCGTCGCCAGCGACGTGCCGGACGATCTGCATTTCGACCGTGACCTGATGGGCTATTTCCCGGACCGTATGGCGAAGAAATTCGCGGCCGAAATCCATGGCCATCGCCTGCGCCGCGAAATCATCGCCCGTGTCGTCGCCAACGATCTGGTCAATCGCGGCGGCGCGCCCTTCGTCAACAGACTGCAGGAAGCAACCGGCCGCAGCGCGGCCGACGTGGTCCGGACCTTTGCTGTGGTGCGCGACGGCTTTGGCTTGCCGGCGCTCTATCGCCAGATCGACGCGCTCGACAACCAGATCGACGGACAGGTGCAGCTCGACCTGTATCAGGCGGTTAGCCGCCTCACCTATGTCGCCAGCGGCTGGTATCTCAAGAACGATTCCAGCACCGCTCCGCTCGGCCAACGGATCGCCGAATTGCAGAACGCGCGCAAGGCACTGGAGCCGAAGCTCACTTCGCTGCTTCCGGCCTTCTCGCGCGAGCGGATCGAGGAGCGGCGGCATGGTCTGGCCAAGGGCGGCGCGCCCGAACAATTGGCAGAACATCTGGCGCTGACCGATGTGGCCGGCGTCGTGCCTGACATCGCCCTGACGGCCCGAACGGCGAATGCCGACATCATCGCCGCCGCGAAGGCGTTTTTCGCGGTCAGCGATGCCTTCCGCATTCCGCGCGTCGAGGATGCGGCGCGCTCGATCGCGCCGTCCGACTACTACGATCAATTGGCTCTTTCCCGCGCCACCGATACGATCGGCGCAGCCAGGCGCGGCATCGCCGTGGCGGCGCTCACCGGCCATGCCGGGGCGGCGGACCCGGTGGCGGCATGGCTGGAGGCGGGCGGCGAGAGGGTCGGGCGCATCCGCGAGCGGCTGCAGGCGCTGACCGAGGGCGGCGACATCACCGTGTCGCGGCTGTCGGTGGCATCGGGGCTGATCAGCGACCTGACAGCGCTGTGAGAAGTCTTCCACATCGCGCGCGATTGCCGGTAGGAACTGCGCTATAGAGCGAAACGGTTCCCCGCTTCGGGGGTACCGTTCGTGGGAGGGCATATGGCCGAGGTAGCAGTGCAGCGAGCGCCGGAACGCGGCATCTGGGGGTGGATGCTGTTCGACTGGGCAGCGCAGCCGTTCTTCACGGTCATCACCACCTTCATCTTCGGTCCCTACTTCGTCTCGCGCATGGCGAGCGATCCGGAAACGGGCCAGGCGGCATGGGGCTACGGCATCGCCGCGGCGGGTCTGGCCATCGCCGTGCTGTCGCCGATCCTCGGCTCGATCGCCGACCAGACCGGCCCGCGAAAACCGTGGATCGCACTCTTCGCCACGGTCAAGATCACCAGTCTTTGCCTGCTTTGGTTCGCGGCTCCCGGTTCGAACGTTTTCCTGGTCGTGCTGATCTTCTCGCTGGCTTCGGTCGCGGCGGAATTCTCGACCGTGTTCAATGATTCGATGATGCCGCGTCTGGTGCCGAAGAGCGAAATCGGCCGAATCTCGAATATGGCCTGGGGGCTCGGCTACCTCGGCGGCATGATCGCGCTGATCTTTGTCGTCGCCTTCATGGCCAGTTCGCCAGAAACCGGCAAGACGATCGCCGGCCTCGACCCGCTCTTCGGGCTCGATCCGAAGCTCGGCGAGGACGCGCGCGCCACCGGCCCACTGTCGGCGGCATGGTATTTTCTATTCATCCTGCCGATGTTCTTCTTCACGCCCGACGCCGTCAAAGGCCTTCCAATCGGGCCGGCGGTGCGCGAGGGACTGTCGGAACTGAAATCGACGCTGGGCGAAATACGCAAACGCAGCGGCATCTTCCGCTTTCTCGTCGCCCGCATGATCTATCAGGATGGCGTCAACGCGTTGCTTGCGCTGGGCGGTGCCTTTGCGGCGGCGATGTTCCACTGGTCGATCACCGAGATCGGCCTGTTCGGCATCATCCTCAACGTCGTCGCCATCGTCGGCTGCCTGGTTGCCGCACGCCTCGACTTGGCGCTCGGCTCCAAGACCATAGTGATGATTGCGCTTGTCCTGCTCAGCCTCGCCACGATCGGCATCGTCTCCACCGGGCCGGGCTACACGCTGTTCGGTGCCTGGATGCTGCCCGGAGCCGACAACGGCGGATTGTTCGGTACGCCGGCGGAAAAAGCCTACATCTTCTTTGGTCTGCTGATCGGGCTTGGCTTCGGGCCGGTGCAGGCATCGTCGCGCTCCTACATGGCGCGCAGCGTCACCGCGGCCGAATCGGGCCGCTATTTCGGCATCTATGCGCTGGCCGGGAGGGCGACCAGTTTTGCTGCGCCATTCTTGGTGGCCACAATCACCTTGGCCAGCGGCTCGTCGCGGCTAGGCATGGCGGCAATCGTGCTGTTCCTCGGCGTCGGCCTGGCGATCCTGATCCGCACGCCGTATCCGGCAGACCAGCCGGCGGAGTAGAGCTGCTCTTCCCTTCTCCCCTTGTGGGAGAAGGTGGATCGGCGCGTAGCGCCGAGACGGATGAGGGGTGCTGGAAGAAACTCAACGTGAAAACATGACGGATTTGAAGCGCTTACGTCTTTGCCGTAGCATTCCGTCCAACACCCTCATCCGACCGAGCTCGCTCGGCCACCTTCTCCCACAAGGGGAGAAGGCAAGAGGCGCTAATGCCTGAAATGCCTGACCCCGGTAAACACCATGGCGATGCCGTGGGCGTCGGCGGCGGCGATGACATCGTCGTCGCGCACCGAGCCACCCGGCTGGATGACGGCGGTGGCGCCGGCTTCGATCGCCGACAGCAGCCCATCGGCGAACGGGAAAAAGGCATCCGAGGCGACGACAGAATTCTTGGTCGGCGGCTCGGCAAGGCCGGCTGCCTCGGCCGCGTCGAGCGCCTTGCGCGCGGCGATGCGCGAGGAATCGACCCGGCTCATCTGGCCGGCGCCGATGCCGACGGTGGCACCGTCCCTGACATAGACGATGGCGTTCGACTTGACGTGCTTTGCGACGCGGAAAGCGAATTTGAGATCGGCCATTTCGGCCGTTGTCGGCGCGCGCCGGGTCACGACTTTCAGGTCGAGGTCGTCGACCACCGCATTGTCGCGGCCCTGGACGAGCAACCCGCCGGAAACAGATTTCACAGTGGAGCCGGCCGCGCGCGGGTCGGGCAAGCCGCCGGTGACCAGCAAGCGCAGATTCTTCTTGGCGGCGACGATGCCGATTGCTTCCTCCGAGGCGCCCGGCGCGATGATGACTTCGGTGAAGGTTTTGACGATCTCTTCGGCGGCCTCGGCATCGAGGGTGCGGTTCATCGCGACAATGCCGCCAAAGGCCGAGACCGGATCGCAGGCAAGCGCCTTGGCATAGGCCGCCTTCAGTGAAGCGCCCTCGGCGACGCCGCACGGGTTAGCGTGCTTGATGATGGCGACGGTGGCGGAGCGGGCCGGATCGAACTCGCCGGCCAGTTCGAAGGCGGCGTCGGTGTCGTTGATGTTGTTGTAGGAAAGCTGCTTGCCCTGAAGCTGGCGCGCCGTCGCGACGCCCGGCCGCTTGTCGCCATCGACGTAGAAGCCGGCACTTTGGTGCGGGTTCTCGCCGTAGCGCATCACCTGGTCGAGCCTGCCGCCGAAGGCGCGCCAGGTGGGATGCTCGATCTCCAGCGCTTCGGCGAACCAGCCGGAAATCGCCGCATCATAGGTGGCAGTGCGGGCGAAGGCCTTAGCCGCTAGCTTCTTGCGGAAATCCAGCGAGAGCGAGCCGAAATTCATCTCCAGCGCGTTGAGCACCGAGGCATAGTCCTCGGGGTCTGTGACGATGGCGACATAGGCGTGGTTCTTGGCGGCGGCGCGGATCATCGCCGGGCCGCCTATGTCGATGTTCTCGACGATCGAGGCATAAGCCGCGCCGGAGCGGCGGACATCCTCGAAAGGGTAGAGATTGGAGACGACGAGATCGATCGGCTCAATGCCGTGATCGCGCATCGCCGCGGCGTGTTCGGGATCGTCGCGCACGCCAAGCAGCGCGCCGTGCACGGACGGGTGCAGGGTCTTGACGCGGCCGTCCATGATCTCGGGAAAGCCGGTGAGTTCGGAGACGTCGCGTACAGCCAAGCCTGCCTCGGCGATCGCCTTTGCCGTGCCGCCGGTGGAGACCAGCTCGACGCCGGCCGCGGCCAGCGCCCTGGCGAAATCGATGAGCCCGGTCTTGTCGAAAACGGAAAGCAGCGCGCGGCGAACGGGAACGAGGTCGGGCGCGGGAATGTTCTTGGCGGCGACGGCCATGGGCTGGCGGCCTTTCACGGCTGGTTGGGACAGTGTCCGCGCGCCGTAGCACATGAGGCCTGGAAATCAAACTGCGGGACTAACCGCAGTCTCAGCTTTTTGCCGGATGACCGGCGATGGCCGTCCGTGTCAGTTGCCAATGGACTTCGGAAATCTCTGACGCCTTGAAGGCCAGCACGATCTGCCGGCTGCGGCGCGGGCCGCCAAGACCGGCGAAATAAATGGATTCTTCGACCTCGGGCGCCACCTCGGTGCAGGTGAACACCCATGTGTCGGCTTCATCGGCGGTCAGCACCAGACGGTCGTGCTCGTCCTTGAGCAGGCCTATGTCGGGATGGATGTGGAAGCGCACGGTGACGAAATCGCGGCCGTTGTTGCGGATCGCAGCATTGCCCGGCCGCAGAAGGCGATCCCTGCCGGCGAGCACATTGCCGTTCGTCGACAATTTCAGTTCGCGCTCATGCAGCAAGCCGAAGCGCGCGACATAGCCGTCATGGCGAGCCAGAAAACCCTGGATGCCTTGCTGATCACTGCGCTTGCAAGGCACATGCTGCGGGCCGCCGATCAGCGGCGTGCCGAGCAGATCGTTGACGCGCAGCGAGTGGCTGAAACGAGCCGACGAGGTGTCGTTGATGGTGGCTGTCGAATGAGCGGCCGTGGCGCGGGCAAGCGGCCGGAATTCGGCGGCGCCATAGGTGTCCACGCCGGCGTTGACGACATAGTGGCGGCGGCCGGAAGACAGCTCAAAGGAAAGGCATCCGGCGTGCGCCGCGTTGGAAACATCGATGAACGGTGGCGGGCCGGTATCGGCGATCACGGTGACGCCGCCCATGGAGAGGCGCTCGTAGCCCGAATGCGGTGCGTGCAGCAACGGCGCGCCGGCGGTGTCGTCGTGGCGCAGAATGGTGGCGATGCGGTTGTGGATGGTCGCGCCCATGCCGTTGAAGCGGGCGAGGCTGCCGTCCTGGTGGCGAAAGAAACGCAGCGCCGGCAGCATGCGATCGATGGCGCCCATCAGCGCCCCCGGCGGCGTTTCGGCCTGATTGGCATAAGTCTGGCGCAGCGGCAGAAGGTCGGCGAGGATTTCAAGCACGGCCATCGGATTGCGGGAAATATGGCCGCCATCCGGCAGAATCTGACGGTCGAGTTCCTCGGCGAGGTTGCGGGTCGCGCCGCGCAGCGCCGACGCCGGCGCCGGTAGCGACAGAGCGGCAAAGGCAAGCGCGATGCGGGCCCGCAGCCTGTCCTTGCCGTCCGGCATCTCGCGTGCCATCGCCCTGAGATAGCGGATCTGCATGGCCAGCGATTTCAGGAAGGCCCGGTAGAAGGGAAATTCAGCACCCTGCAGCACCACCGAGGAATGCTGCAGCCAGGCAATGACGCGCTTGGCCGTCGTGCCGGGCTCCCAGGCGACACCGGAAATATTGCTGCCATGGATGGTGATCCAGTCGGAGACCAGCGCGCGGGCATTGGCGGCGGCAAGCTCGGTGCCGGCGGCGCGCATATGGCGCAGCCAGCGAAAGCCGTGCAGGGCCTTTTGCCAGCCGGGATTGGCCACGGCAATCTGGAAGGGCGACTTGCCGCCGGTCTCTACCAGATGTCCCGACAGCGGATAGCGGCCATAATAAATCTCGAGCGCGATCTGCCGGTCGGCCAGGCGCAGGTCCGGCGGCGCGATCAACACGCGTTCCGGTGTGCGGCCGGAGTAGCGCCAGCGATGGATCGGCCCGCCACGCAGGCGCCGGCGCGTCTTGCGCCAGAACTCCTTCGCGACAAGCGTCCATAGACGCGTCGTGCTGCCGGCAGCGATCGCCAAAAGCCCTCCTCATAGCGCCCAATCCGAAGACAAGCTTATGTGATTCAAGAACTTATGCGAAGGCGAATTCCACGGAGGCCTTGGAATTCAGCCTGTTTTCCGCAGGATTCTTCCTAAAACAGTCTTCAAACTTTCAGCGTTGGCCGGGTCTGCGCATGCGGGCGGCGAAGAAGCCATCCAGGCCGGACCGTTCCGGTGAGCCGAGCTCCAGATCTGCGGGCGTGGTGCGCAGCGTGCCCTGCGGCGTCAGGAACGGATCGATGCCGGCGATCTCGCCCGGGCGGAGCGGATCGTCGACAATGTCAGCCGTCCCGGCGAGGAAGGCGCGGTGAAGCGCCTCGCCTTCGAGCGGGTCGAGCGAGCAGTTGGAAAAGACGATGCGCCCGCCAGGCTTGACCAGGCTGACGGCGCGGGGGAGCAGGCTGCGCTGCAGATCGGCGAGTTTTTCGATGTCGGCCGCCGTCTTCGTCCAGGGCACGTCGGGATGCCGCCGCACCGTGCCGGTCGAGGAGCAGGGTGCGTCGAGGAGGACGGCGTCGAACAGTTGTTCCGGCTCGTATTTGAGCAGATCGGCCTGGACAACCTCTGCGGACAGACCGAGCCGTTCGAGGTTCTGCGAGAGCCGCGCCAACCGGTTCTTCGAGGAATCGATCGCGGTGACCGTGGCGCCGCCGAGAATGAGCTGAGCGGTCTTGCCGCCGGGGGCGGCGCACAGATCGGCGACGCGCAAACCCCTCACGTCGCCGAAAAGCCGGGCAGGAAGGCTGGCGGCGGCATCCTGGACCCACCAGGCGCCGTCTTCAAAGCCGGGCAGTTCAGTGACCGAGGCGCTGAGTTTCTCCACGCGCACAGTGCCGGTCGGCAGCACGATGCCGCCGAGCCGCTCGGCCCACAGCGCAGGATCGGTCTTGACCGTGAAGTCGACCGGCGCCTCGTATCTGTGGGCGGCGAGGATTTGCCGGGCTTTCTCAGTGCCATAGGCGGCTTTCAGCCGGTCGGAAAACCATTTCGGCGCTTCGTCGGTGGCGGCAAGCGCTGCAGCCAGTTCGGCCTGCTTGGATCGCGCCAGCGTGCGCAGCACGCCATTGACGAGACCGGAGAAGCGCACCGTGCGCGGATCGGACTTGGCGTGGGTCACGGCAAGGTCGACTGCGGCGCTGTCGGGAATATCGAGGAACAGAATCTGCGCCGCCGCTACATGCAGAATATGCGAAAGCGCGGTGGCGTTGGGTGGCAGCGGCTTTTCCAGGCGGCGGGCCAGCAACCCTGATATGGTCATGCGGAAGCGCAGCGCAGTGACCAGTATGGCGCGCACCAGCGCCCGGTCACGCAGGTCGAGCGCCTTGTATTGCGGATGGCCGTTCTCGTGGTCGGTCAGCCCGTCCAGCGGCGTCCTCGCATCGATGACGGCGGCCAGCAATCGTGCCGCGGCCTTGCGCGCGGCCAGGCCGGCAACAGGTTCGCCGGGGCTCGCTGCATTGTTTTCATGATCGCCTGAAATTCGGTGCCGGCGTTTCGCTTCGCTCACGACCACGGACCCTTGGGTCCGGTCGGATTGCGGCCCCAGGGATTGGACTTCGGCCTGGCCGGTTCAGCCGGCTGCTCGGCTTTCTCCCACGGGCCCGATGGCCGCTGTTCGTCTGCCTGCCGCGGCATCGGCGTTTGCGGCCGCGCGGAGGCGGATGCGCCACCGGCCATGTCCTGCGCCATCGCCTGCAGGGCGGCGATGCGGTTGTCGGTGCTCGGGTGGGTCGAAAACAGGCTGTCCATGCGCTCGCCGGAAAGAGGATTGATGATGAAGAGGTGGGCAGTTGCCGGATTGCGCTCGGCATCCGGGTTGCGGATGCGTTCGGCGCCGCGAGCGATCTTGTCAAGGGCCGAGGCAAGCCAGAGCGGCTGTCCACAGATCTCGGCGCCGCGCCGGTCGGCCTCGTATTCGCGGGTGCGGCTGACCGCCATCTGCACGATCATCGCGGCAAAGGGCGCCACGATCATCGCCACCACCACACCGATAATGCCAAGGGAATTGTTGTTGTCGCGATTGCCGCCGAAAAAGAAGGCGAAATTGCCGAGCATCGAGATCGCGCCGGCAAGCGTGGCGACGATCGTCATGGTCAGCGTGTCGCGGTGCTGCACATGGGCGAGCTCGTGCGCCATCACCGCCGCGACTTCCTCATGCGACAGTTGCTGCAACAGCCCGGTGGTGGCGGCGACCGCGGCATTCTCCGGATTGCGGCCGGTGGCGAAAGCGTTGGGCTGCGGGTTGTCGATCAGATAGGTTTTCGGCATCGGCAGGCCGGCCTGTTTGGCGAGGCTCTGCACGATGGCGTAATATTCCGGGGCGTTCCTTTCGTCGACCTCGACGGCGCGGTTCATCGACAGCACCATCTTATCGGCGTTCCAATAGCTGAACAGGTTCATAGCGGCGGCAATCAGCAAGGCGATCACCATGCCGCCCGATCCGCCGATCAGATAGCCGACGCCCATGAACAGCGCGGTCATCGCTGCCAAAAGCATGGCGGTGCGAAGTGTGTTCATTGTCTGCTCCGTTTCTGCCGGCCTTCCGGAAAAAGGGTCGATCCTTGTCGGCTCATCGCTATATGATGGGAAACGTGTGGCCCTGTTTCAATCCGCCGGGAATATCGCATGATCGACGAAACCAATAAAACAGGCGAAACCAGCAAAGCAGACGCCGGCCCCGGTCACGACGCGCCGCAAAGGACGCTGACACCGGCAGCCCGCCGCGCTTTGGCGGAAGCGGAAGCACGGCGCGAACACTATCGCCAGCAGGAAGCCGCGATGCCCCGGGAGATCGGCGGCCGTGGCGGCAGGGAACCCGGCCGCTATGGCGATTGGGAGGTCAAGGGCCTAACCAGCGATTTCTAGGGCACCCTAGGCCGCAGCCCGCTCCGCTGCGACGACAATCCAGCCGCGGTCGTCGACGGTGACGCCGATCCCGTCATAACCGGCGATCGCAGCATGCGGCGTTTGCAACGGATGCTGGTGCGTGGCGCTGATCACAACGACGGCGGCTCCTGCGGCCTCGGCCGCTGCTATTCCGGCGGGCGCATCTTCGAAAACGAGGCAGTCGCGCGCGTCGACGCCCAGCCGCTCGGCCGCCAGCCGGAAGCAATCCGGCGCCGGCTTGCCGCGGGAAACGTCCTCGGCCGCGACAATGGTGGTGGGAAGCGGGATGCCGGCGGCGGCGATGCGCAGCAGAGCCAGCTCGCGCGGCGCCGAAGTGACGATTGCCCAGCGCTCGGGTGGCAGCGACGCCAGAAACGCCGCGGCGCCGGCGATCGGAAGGATGCCGTCGATATCGGCCACCTCGGCCTGCAGAAGCGCATCGGCTTCACGCATCGGGTCGACGCCTGGAAGCGCCAGCCGAGCTATGGTCTCGATCGCCCGCACGCCGTGGATCGTTGGCAGGAATGCGGCAACGTCGAGATCTTGCCGGCGTGCCCAATCTGCCCAGACCCTTTCTGCCGCGGCAACCGAATTGACCACCGTGCCGTCCATGTCGAACAGCAAGGCTGCGAATTTTCTGCCTGCGAACATCTGCTATCCCAAGTTGTTTCGGAAGGAACCAAAGCCTGTCGATCGACCGTAACGTCGCACCGGCGGCATGGGAAGGCGCGAGATCGCCTTTTTCGACAGACCAGGGAACCACGGCCGGCCATCTCGCGTTAATGCAATCGTCTTCCGCGACACTCACAAGAGGGGAACCGCAATGCTGATTCGGCTCGGCTACGAAATCGCCATCGACTGTGCTGAATCCACCCCGGTGATTTCGCTGCTCGAGATCCACAAGCAGCGCCAGGCCGACATCAAGCGGCAGACGCGCGTGCTGACCTCGCCTTCCGTCCCAACCAGGCTCTATCACGATCTTTATGGCAACACCTGCCGCCGCTTCACCGCGCCTGGCGGAGGCTTTCGCATTCTTTACGACGCCGTCGTCGAGGACAGCGGCGAGACCGACGAGGTCAACACGCTGGCCAGGGAAGTGCCGGTGGCGGAGTTGCCCGACGAGGTGCTCTGCTATCTGCTCGGCAGTCGCTATTGCGAAACCGATCATCTCAGCGATCTGGCCTGGCAGCTTTTCGGGCCTGTTCCATCCGGCTGGGCCCGGGTGCAGGCGATCGTCGACTATGTCCACAACCGTCTGTCGTTCGGTTACGGCTATGCGCGCCCGACCCGCACGGCGGCGCAGGCGCATGAGGAGCGCGTCGGCGTCTGCCGCGACTTCGCTCATCTGGCGATCACGCTCTGCCGCTGCATGAACATCCCAGCCCGCTACGTGAACGGTTATCTCGGCGACATCGGCGTGCCGGTCGACCCGGCACCGATGGATTTTTCGGCGTGGCTGGAAGTGTTCCTCGAAGGCAAGTGGTACACGTTCGACCCCCGCCACAACATGCCGAGGATCGGCCGCGTCGTCATCGCGCGCGGCCGCGACGCGACCGACGTGCCGCTGCTGCACAGTTTCGGCCCGCACCGGCTCAGCCTGTTCAAGGTCTGGACCTACGAGCAGGAAAGCAATCTGTTCAACCCGCCCCATCGCGGCGTCGACAGGACGGCCAGCGCGCAGATGCTGGCATAGGAGCGCAAGCGCGAACGGCGCGTCCGGCGGTTACGATCATCGGCTGTCCTACGGATCTGGTGCGCCTGATCCGCTTCGGCACAGACCCTCTGTGCCGGATCGGGATCGGGCTTTTGTGCTCCACGGCAGCGGTCGGGAACATGGTAAGCGCTTCGTAAACGAAACTGCCGCAGCGGCTTGTCGTTTACCGTCTATTTACCTTGCCCCATTTCGACACCAAGCAAAAACAATGGCTTGACGATGAGCCGCCGGCTTTTGCTGCGATGACGACGCCGTCCGGCCGGAATCCTGCAATGCGGCCTTCACACGGCTCGAGTCGTGGCGAATGGAGGCGAGCATGCGGCGTTTTGGGGGTCTTGTTCACGCGATCGGCGGCTTTGCCGGAGATCGAAGCGGAAATTTAGCGGTTCTGTTCGGCATGGTCGCGTCGGTGCTGGCGCTTGGCGTCGGCTTTGCCGTCAATGTTTCGCAGCTCTACAACACCAAATCGAGCTTGCAGGGCGTGGTCGATGCGGCGGTGACCTCGACGGCACGCGACCTGACCACCGGCGTCATCAACGAGGCCGACGCCAACAAGTCGGTGCAGGCGTTTCTCGATGCCAACAGGCGAGCGGGCATGCTGCAGGCTGATCGGATCGTCCTCGACAAATTGACCATCGACAAAATCGCCAAGACGGTTCAGGCGGAGATCCATGTCGATCTTGGCCTCTATTTTCCAATCTTCGGCATGGGCGACATGCAGCGCATTGCCGCATCGACGACGGCAGTCTATTCGGACAAGACGATCGAAGTGGCGATGATGCTCGACGTCACAGGTTCAATGGCCGGCCAGAAAATAATCGACCTGAGGACGGCCGCAGCGAACGCGGTCGACAGCTTCCTGGGCGGTCAGGACCCCGCCAACCCCCGAGTGCGAGTCTCCATCGTGCCCTACGCCAATTCGGTGAATGCCGGCGCGCTTGCCGGCAGCAGCGTCTACGTCGAAGCCTCGACCAGCCAGCGCAAGCAGGCGCCCGGCAATGGCGCTATACAGTATGTCTCCGGCTTAACGCGTCCGGACAATTGCGCCACCGAGCGCAAGGGCACCTATCAATATTCGGATGTAGGTCCCGACATCAGCATGATCAATCGCGATTACCTGTTGTCGTTCTTCGCCTGGCCGACCGGCACGGCTGCCTGCCCGGTCGCCGCGTTGAAGCCGCTGACGGCGGACGCCGTGGCGCTCAAGAACGTCATCAAGAACTTTGTCGCATCGGGCGGCACCGCGGGCCACATCGGCGTGCAGTGGACCTGGTACATGCTTTCGGAAAACTGGGGCAGTGTGATGAACGCGTCGCAGCGGCCGGCCAAGGCGGATCCGAAAAAGGTCGCCAAAATCGCGATCCTGATGACCGACGGCGAGTTCAACCTGTCCTATTTCGATGCCAGCACTGTCGGTGAGGTCTACAATGATGCCGGCAAGGAACCGACCCGCACGGCAGCCAAGACGCTCTGTACCGCCATGCGCGACAAGGGCATCGAAATCTTCACCATCGGTTTCGATCTCAACGAGGAGAATGCCCAGGCGACACTGCAGAATTGCGCGAGCCCGGATACCGGCAAGATCAAGCACTTCTATCAGGCCGCGAACGGGACGGAACTCAACCAGGCTTTCCAGGACATAGCGCGCAACATCGAAAGCCTGGCATTGACCAAATAGAGGGCATTGACCAGGCAGGATCCGGACAAGGAAAAGGCCGCCGCTTCTTTCGAAGCCGGCGGCCTTCCGTGTTTCCGTCCATGGCGCGGCTCATGGCAGCGACGTGACTTAAAGTGCTGGAGCGTCCTTTGCGCATCCAAAGGACGCGGCGCTCCAGGCGTCGCCAGCCGCGCATCTCGCGCCTTAACGGGAAGACTGCTTCCCGAAAGTGCAATCCGCTGAGGCCACGTTCTGGAAAACGAAATCACTCGACATCGGATCACCTCCTTTCGATTTGTTGAACACGCCCCCATGATGGGGTGTCGATCTGCAAATGGCAAGGCGCCATCGTGAAAATGCGGTGGGGGCTTGCCGCTAACTGCTTGCGGCTATCCGATCGGACAGGCAATGTCGCTGCCGGACCACCAAGGGCTGAGCAGGAGGAACGGGGATGGAGGCAGCCGAGAGAGCCGCACGGATCGTTCGAACGGTTATCGAGACGTTGAAGCCGGGTTTCGCGGTCAAGCTGTGGAACGGCGAGCGGATCGGCCCCGCCACCGGCCCCGTGGTCACCATCAACGACCAGGACATCGTCTGGCAGGTGATGCGGCGGCCCAACCTCTCGACGCTGATCGAAATGTGGATTTCCAAGACCATCGACGTGGAAGACGGGTCGCTGTTCGATTTCTACGCTCTGCCTGCGCAGGGCAAGCTCAGGGCGAAGCTCAAGTCGTTGCCCAAGCTCGCGGTCCTGCGCGACCTGCCGGCCGTGCTGTTTTCGCGAAAACAGATGACGGCGCGGACCGACCTTTCCGGGCGCAACCCCTTCGTCAGCGGGTCGAACAGGCAGGCAATCCAGCACCACTACGACATTTCGAACGCCTTCTACCGGCTCTTCCTCGACGAACGCATGGTCTATAGCTGCGGCTATTTCACCGATTTCGCCAATGGCATCGACCAGGCGCAGAAGGACAAGCTCGATCATATCTGCCGCAAGCTGCGGCTGAAGCCCGGCGAAAGGCTGCTCGACATCGGCTGCGGCTGGGGAGCCATGCTCATCCATGCAGCGAAAAATTACGGCGTCGTCGGCCATGGCGTCTCGCTGTCGGAAGCCCAGACCCAGCTCGCCCGCGAGCGCATCCGTGCTGAGGGACTGGAGGATCGCATCACCATCGAGATAAAGTCCTATGCCGAGCTGTCCGGCTCCTTCGACAAGATCTCGTCGATCGGCATGTTCGAGCATCTGGGGCTGGCCAACCACGCCGCCTATTTCTCGACCATTCGTCGCCTGCTCAAGCCGGGCGGCATCTATCTGCATCACGCCATCACCCGGCGCGACAAGGGCAGCATCAAGAAGACCTTGCGCAAGGGCCCGGAATTCAAAGCGCTGATCAAATACATCTTTCCCGGCGGCGAACTCGACACGATCGGCATGACGCTCGGCAATCTCGAAGCGCACGGCTTTCTTGTCTACGATGTCGAGAATTTGCGCGAGCACTACGCCCGCACCTGCCGTCTGTGGGCCGAGCGCCTCCACGCACGCTTCGATGAAGCGATCGCCGAGGTCGGCGAAGCCAAGGCGCGCCTCTGGCTGCTTTATCTCACCGGCTGTTCGATCACTTTCGAACGCGCCTCGGCGCAGATTTTCCAGACCGTCGTCACCAAGCGCGCGCGGGGCCCGAGCGGACTGCCGCCGACGCGGGCGGACCTTTATCGGTAGAGCGGGAGCGAGCCGATCTCATCCGATCGGGTTTCCGCCGAACGTCGACCGGATGTTTCTTATGCCCGCTTGTTCTGCCGGTTGGCGATGAGGTCGTCGACGACCGCCGGGTCGGCCAGCGTCGAGGTATCGCCGAGCGCGGCAAAATCGTCCTCGGCGATCTTGCGCAGGATGCGACGCATAATCTTGCCCGAGCGGGTTTTCGGCAGGCCCGGAGCGAACTGAATCTTGTCGGGCGTGGCGATGGCGCCGATGTCCTTGCGGACGTGGGCGACAAGTTCCTTGCGCAACTCCTCGTTCGGCTTCTCGCCAGCCATCAATGTGACGTAGCAGTAGATGCCCTGGCCCTTGATGTCGTGCGGATAGCCGACGACGGCGGCTTCGGAGACTTTCTCGTGCGAAACCAGCGCGGATTCGACCTCGGCCGTGCCCATGCGGTGGCCGGAGACGTTGATGACATCGTCGACGCGGCCGGTGATCCAGTAGTAGCCGTCGGCGTCGCGGCGGCAGCCGTCGCCGGTAAAATACTTGCCCTTGTAAGTCGAAAAATAGGTCTGCACGAAGCGCTCGTGATCGCCATAGACGGTACGCATCTGGCCCGGCCACGAATCGGCGATGCAGAGATTGCCGCTGGCAACGCCTTCCAGCACCTTGCCGTCGCCGTCGACCAGTTGCGGCTTGACGCCGAAGAACGGCTGCGTCGCGGAACCTGCCTTGAGCGGGGTGGCGCCGGGCAGCGGCGTGATCAGGATGCCGCCGGTCTCGGTCTGCCACCAGGTGTCGACAATCGGCACCTTGCCGTTGCCGACGACATCGAAATACCACTCCCAGGCTTCCGGGTTGATCGGCTCGCCGACCGTGCCGAGCACGCGCAGCGATTTGCGCGAGGTTTTGGTGACATGGGCGTCGCCGGCACCCATCAGCGCGCGCAAAGCCGTCGGCGCGGTGTAGAAGATGTTGACCTTGTGCTTGTCGATGACCTCCCAGAAGCGGGATTGCGACGGATAGTTCGGCACGCCTTCGAACATCAGCGTGGTGGCGCCGTTGGCGAGCGGCCCGTAGACGATATAGCTGTGGCCGGTGACCCAGCCGACATCGGCGGTGCACCAGTAGATGTCGCCGTCGTGGTAGTCGAAGACATATTGGTGGGTCATCGAGACGTAGACGAGATAGCCGGCCGTGGTGTGCAGAACGCCCTTCGGCTTGCCGGTCGAGCCCGATGTATAGAGGATGAACAGTGGGTCCTCGGCCTTCATCTTCTCCGGCTTGCATTCCGCCTTAACCGTCGCGATCTCGTCATGGTACCAGACGTCGCGTCCGGCCACCCAGCCGGTCTTGCCGCCGGTGCGGCGCACGACGACGACCTTTTCGACTTTCGTTCCGGCCTTGGCGGCGATCTCGATCGCCTTGTCGGTGTTGTCCTTCAACGGGATCGGCTTGCCGCCGCGCAGGCCCTCGTCGGCGGTGATGACGAAGCTTGATTTGCAGTCGTCGATGCGGCCCGCCAGCGCGTCCGGTGAGAAGCCGCCGAAGACCACCGAATGGATGGCGCCGATGCGCGTGCAGGCAAGCATCGCATAGGCGGCTTCCGGGATCATCGGCATGTAGATGGTGACGCGGTCGCCTTTCCTGACGCCGTGCTTCTTCATCACATTGGCGAGCCGGCAGACATGCGCGTGGAGCTCGTTATAGGTGATCTTCCTGTCGTCGTAGGGATTGTCGCCTTCCCAGATGATGGCGGTCTGGTCTCCGCGCTTCTTCAGATGCCGGTCGATGCAGTTCCAGGAAACATTGGTCTCGCCGTCCTCGAACCATTTGATCGAGACCTTGCCGCCGAAGGAGGTGTTCTTGACCTTGCTGTAGGGCTTGAACCAGTCGATGCGCTTGCCGTGCTTGCCCCAGAACTTGTCCGGGTTCTTCACGCTGTCGGCGTACCATTTCAAATAAGTGTCATTGTCGATCAGCGCATTCTTCTTCCACGCCGGCTGGACGCGATGGACATGAACCTCGGACATATCTTTGCTTTCCTCCCGAAACCAGGCCGCCCGGCTTGACCGCCGGCGGCATCGCGGCGAAGCGGCCGCGAATTCGCGCGCATTATTAACAGTTCCGCGGTGACGGCAACATTAGACGTTGGATTCGCGCGGCGGGATGCCGCAGAGGTCGTTTTCGCCGCTATCAGCACTCGACCACGATCGCTGCTAACTGCATGTTTTTGTGTCGTAAATCCGGCCTTTAACTACGAAATATCAATAGACGATTAAGCAAATAGCGCGCACAATTTCAAATTGGGAGGAAAGGAGAATCAACCAGGGGACCGCGATGCGCGACCATTCCGAAATGGACCTGATGCTCAAGGGCTACGGCTTGACCACGGCCAAGATCCTTTATCATTTTCCCGATCATCCGCATCTGTTGCAGAGCTTCATCTGGCAGGACTACGACATCGCTCCGAAATTTCCGGTGCTGATCCGGTTCATCGAGTTCTGGCAGACCAAGCTCGATGGTCCGCTGCATTCGGTGAGCTATACGCACCAGAAGCTGATCGCGCCCAATGAGTGGCGGAAGCTCGATGGCGAGTTCGTGCTGCATTAGGGTAACGGCGCAGGATGTTCTGGCGGGCTGCTTGCATGATGGATTCCGCATGCCTTGGTGATTGGCGGAAACATCTCGGAGCTTCGTCATCCTGGGGCGGAGCAAGGAGCGAAGCGACGCGGCGCAGACCCCAGGATCCATGCCGTGACTTCAAAGCGCCCGCTGCGGTGCCGAATTCTGCTCCGCTGCACCCTACGGCCGAGGTTATGGCATGGATCCCAGAGTCTCCGCGACGGAGCTTCGCTCCTGCTTCGCCCAGGGATGACGAAGTTGGGGAGGCTTCGGCTAGTCCCGAATGTTTATGATGGTCACCCGAACGAGCGATCGCGACTCTCAGACCGCAGGCGGGCTCAGCCGGGCAAAACCCTCCTGCCGGCGATACGGAAAATACGGATAGGCTGCGGTCACCGCACTTGCCGCGTCGAGCGTCTTGATCTGGTCGGATGTCAATGACCAACCGACGGCACCAAGATTCTGGCGCAGCTGTTCCTCGTTGCGCGCGCCGATAATGACAGAGGCGACGGTCGGCCGCTGCAGCAACCAGTTGATGGCGATCTGCGGCACGGTCTTGCCGGTTTCCCTGGCCACGGCTTCGAGCGCATCGACAACCCTGTAGAGCAGCTCGTCTTCGACCGGCGGCCCGAAGCTTGCGGTGTCGTGCAGCCGGCTTTTTTCCGGCAGTGGCTCGCCGCGGCGGATCTTGCCGGTCAGGCGGCCCCAGCCGAGCGGGCTCCACACCAGCGCGCCAACGCCCTGGTCGAGGCCGAGCGGCATCAACTCCCATTCATAGTCGCGCCCGACCAGCGAATAGTAGACCTGATGGGCGACGTAGCGTGGGTAGCCGTGCTTGTCCGCCAGGCCGAGCGATTTCATCACTTGCCAGCCGGAAAAGTTGGAGACGCCGACATAGCGCAGCTTGCCGGCGCGCACGAGACTGTCCAGCGTCGACAGCACCTCCTCGATCGGCGTTGCGGCGTCGAAAGCGTGCATCTGCAGCAGGTCGATGTAATCGGTGCCGAGACGCTTGAGCGCGTCCTCGACCGCATTGATGAGGCGCGAACGGGAGGAGCCGGCATCATTGGGTCCGTCGCCCATCGGCAGCGAGGTCTTGGTCGAAATCAGCACGGCATCGCGGCGGCCCTTGACGGCCGCGCCGAGCACTTCCTCCGAGGCGCCGTTCGAATAGACGTCGGCGGTGTCGAACAGGTTGACGCCGGCCTCCAGGCAGATGTCGACCAGCCGCCGCGCTTCCGTCGCATCGCTGTTGCCCCAGGCGCCGAACAGCGGCCCCGAACCGCCGAAGGTTCCAGCGCCGAACGAGAGCGCCGGAACCCTCAGGCCCGAGGCGCCAAGACGTCGATAATCCATCTTTTTCTCCTGTAATGTCTAAAGGGGGTTCGTCGGGTTGCTACGAGCGGGCAGATGCCGGTTCTCCAAGCGTCGGGCGATCGAGGCGCAGCGCCAGCCACGCCACGGCGAGCGCCGAGAGCGGCAGCAGGGCGGCGACCCAGGTGACGGTGCCAAGGCCGGGGCCATGGGCGATGACCATGCCGCCGAGCCAGGCGCCGGCGGCGTTGCCGAGGTTGAAGGCGGCGATGTTGAAAGATGAGGCGAGGCTCTGGCCGGCGCCTTCAGCCTTTTCCAGCACCCACATCTGCAGCGGCGCTACGGTGGCGAAGGCGGCGGCGCCGAGCAGGCCGACATGGATGACAGCCATCGCCCGGCTGTGCAGGGCGAAGGTCATCGTGCCGAGCACCAGCGCCAGCACAACGAGACTGCCGAGGACGGAAGGCGCCAGCCAGCGGTCGGCGAACTTGCCGCCGGCGAGATTGCCGGCGATGAGGCCGCCGCCGAAGACAAGCAGGATCGGCGACACCGCCGCTTCCGCAAAACCGGTGATCTCGGTCAGCAGGGGGGCGATATAGGTGAAGACGGCGAAGACGCCGGCATAGCCCAGCACGGTGACGGCGAAGCCAAGCAGAACCGGGGCGCGGCCGAGCAGGGCGAGATCGCCGCGCAGGTCGCTCTTTTCCAGCGCTGCCGGGCTGCGCGGCACCAGCAGGAGAATGATGGCGAAGGCGACGATGCCGACCAGGGTTACAGCCCAGAAGGTCGCACGCCAGCCGAAGGCCTGGCCGAGCCAGGTGCCGAAGGGCACGCCGAGGATGTTGGCGATGGTCAGGCCGGTGAACATCAGGGCGATCGCCGAGGCCTTCCTGTTGGGCGCCACCAGCCCGGTCGCAACCACCGAACCAACGCCGAAGAAGGTGCCGTGGGCGAAGGCGGTGAGCACGCGGGCAGCCATCAGCGTCCAGTAGTCGGGGGCCAGCGCGCAGGCGAGGTTGCCCAGCGTGAAGACCGCCATCAGCGCCAGAAGCACGGTCTTGCGGGGCCAGCGGCCGGTGGCGATCGTCAGCAGCGGCGCGCCGATGACGACGCCCAGCGCATAGCCGGAGATCAGCTGGCCGGCTGCCGAGATCGAGACGCCGAGATCGGTGCTGACGTCGAGCAGCAGGCCCATGATGACGAATTCGGTGACACCGATGCCGAACGCACCGGCGGCGAGAGCATAAAGAGCAAGAGGCATCGCGGTTCCCACTTCGATGACAGCAGTTTTGACGACAGGACGCCGTGTCCTCCTGCGCCCCGACCCGGAAGATCGTGTTGCCATGTGCTGTGAACCAGCCTTGCGTCGGGCACATTGTCTGTGAAATAGATTCACGAATGGCGAGGCCCGAAATCAACCGCTCCGGCGAGATCGAAGTGTTTGTCCGTGTCGTCGAAGCGGGCAGTTTTTCGGCTGCGGCGCGGATGCTGCGGATGACGCCGTCGGCGGTGAGCAAGCTGATTGCGCGGCTTGAGGCCCGGCTTGGCGCGCGGCTGATCAGCCGTTCGACGCGCAAGCTGCAACTGACACCGGAAGGCGCGGCCTTCTTCGACAGCGGCGTGCGCATCCTGGCCGACATGGCGGCAGCTGAGCGCGAGGCGGCGGCTGGTGCTGCGCCGCGCGGCCGGCTAAGGGTCAACAGCTACGTGCCGTTCGGGCAGCACCGGCTGATCCCGCTGTTGCCGCGCTTTCTCGAACGCTATCCGGAAATCGCCATCGATCTGGTTTTGACCGACAACGTCATCGACCTGATGGAGGAGCGCGCCGATGTCGCCATCCGCGCCGGGCCGCTCGGCGAATCACGTTTGGTGGCGCGCAAGCTCGGGCAGAGCCGGCTGGTCGTCGTCGCCGCGCCATCGTACATCAGGACGCATGGCGCGCTCCAAACGCCGGCCGATCTCGATCATCACAACCGGATGGGTTTCTGCTTCGTGCGCCATGTCGACGGCTGGCCCTTCGTCGCTGCGGCCGGCGACGCCCTCATCGTCCCGATCACCGGAAAGGCGCTGGTCAGCGACGGCGAGGCGATGCGGCTGATGGCGCTTTCGGGCACTGGCATCGCCCGGCTGGCGCGCTGGCATGTCGAGCCCGACATCGCCGCCGGCCGGCTGGTCCCGCTTCTGGAGGACTTCAACCCCGGCGACCAAGAGCTTACCCACGCTGTTTACGTCGGCCAGGGCAAACATTTGCCGGCCCGAGTGCGGGCCTTTCTCGACTTTCTGGTCGAGACGGTCCGGCTGAGCTGAGCCCAAGAAAGATCGGGAGCCCGCCGGCTCCCGAAATCGAAGATGAGATTGAATTACTTTTTCGCCGCAAAGGGTGCCGGACGCCGGCCAGCCGCCTGGCGCTCGAGCATCCAGCCCGGATATTCGGATGGCAGCGCGCTGACTTCGTCGAGACGAGCAAGATCGTCGCTGTCGAGCTTCAACGCGGTGGCGGCAAGGTTCTGTTCGAGTTGCTCCATGCGGCTGGCGCCGATGATCACGCTCATCACGAACGGCTTGGCCAAGACATAGCCAAGTGCCACCGTGGCGACGCTGACGCCGTGCTTGCCGGCGATCTCGCGCATGACGGCGACCGCCGCCCAGGCGCGGTCTTCATTGACCGGCGGGAAATTGAAGCTGGCGCGGCGGCCCTCGCCATTGCCAGGCGCGCCGGGCCCGTATTTGCCGGAAAGCAGCCCGCCCGCCATCGGCGACCAGACCATCAGTCCAAGCTTCTCCTCGTTGAGCAGCGGCACGATCTCGCGCTCCAGATCGCGGCCGGCGATCGAATAGTAGGACTGGACCGTCTCAAAACGGGCAAAGCCCTTGCGTTCGGCGATGCCCAATGCCTTGGCGATGCGCCAGGCCGCCCAGTTCGAGACGCCGACATAGCGGACCTTGCCGCTGGTAACCAGATCGTCGAGCGCCCGCAGCGTCTCGTCGATCGGTGTCACCGCGTCGGTGCCGTGAAGCTGATAGAGATCGATATGGTCCAGTTGCAGCCGTTCGAGACTGCCGTCGACCGAACCCATGATGTGGCCGCGCGAGGAGCCGCGCTGGTTGGGGCCGTCGCCCATGGCGCCATGGACTTTGGTGGCGATGATCACGTCCTGCCGCTCGATGCCGAGATTGCGCAGCGACTGGCCGAGAAACCGTTCCGATGCGCCGAAGGAATAGACATCGGCCGTGTCGAAGAAATTGATGCCGGCGGCGAGCGAGCGCTGGACGATCCTGTCGACGCCATCCTGGTCGAGGCTGGCGATCAGGCCCCATTGGTTGTTTTGGTCGGCGGCGCCGAAGGTCATGGTGCCGAGACACAGTTCGGAGACAAACATCCCCGTGTTTCCAAGTTGACTGTAGCGCATTGTGCGGCTCCGGAAAGTTTTGGAATGACCCGGTCGATATAGGAACGATACGTTTCGTTTCTACTTGTTGGCGTAACGGCCTAGTGGTTCTGGACCAAGCTCCGCGACCGACGATCCGGTGCAACGGGGAACAGGTCAGATTGTCCAAGGATCGAGGACCGTCACCCCGGTATCGTCGAAATCGGCGACGTTGCGCGTAACCAGGATGAGGTCGTGGACAAAAGCTGTGGCGGCGATGAGCGTGTCGGCGCTACCCCGTGTGCGGCCAGCCGAGATGCGACCCCACGACAAGGCGACATCTTCAGTAACCGCAAGGATGCGGTCGGCATTGTCCCGCCGAAGCTCTCGCAGCCACAGATCGAGGCGCGTTGCCCGTTCGGGATCGACCTTGCGCAGCTTGACGATCCCGCGTTCGATCTTGCCGAGCGTGATGACGCTGAGATTGACCGAAGCCGGATCCACTGAAGCCAGCCAGGCGGTCGGCTTGGGCAAGCGTCGTTCCACATCCGAAACGATGGTGGTATCGAGCAGGTACATCAGAGGTCGATGTCGCGGATCATCGTATCCGAGCGACGGTTGACCTCCTCGGCGAAATCATCATCCCAGACCGGGCCGGTCAGAAGATATTCTGCCAGTGACTTCTTTTTTCCCGACAAGCAGTCATAGTCTTCGGCAGAAAGCACCACGGCCGCGCGCTCGCCACGCAGGGTCACCGTCTGTGGTCCCTCGCTGCGCGCGCGCTGAACCACTTTGGAAAAGTTGTTTTTCGCATCCTGAAGGTGCCAGTTCATGGGTTCTCTCCTGGCTAGCTTGGCTAGATATATGCCTGACGCGCCCGACTATCAAGGCTGATCGCTAAACTGCCGCTAAAATGCCCGCTAGCGGCTGCCGAAGATCGCCGAGCCGACCCTGATGCTGGTCGCGCCGAAGGCGATCGCGGTTTCGTAGTCGCCGGACATGCCCATCGAAAGCGCCTCCACCCCTGCCTCCGTGCTGAGCTTTTCCAGCAGCGCGAAATGCGGGCCGGGATTCTCATCGGCCGGCGGAATGCACATCAGGCCTTCGATGGCGAGGCCATGGACCTCGCGGCAGCGCGTAACGAAGGGTACGGCTTCGCGCGGCTCGATCCCTGCCTTTTGCGGTTCCGAGCCGGTGTTGACCTGAACGTAGAGTTTTGGTGACCGGCCTTGCCTGGCGATTTCCTTGGCGAGTTCGGCGGCGATCTTCTCGCGATCGACCGTCTCGATGACGTCGAACAGGGCGACTGCTTCCTTCGCCTTGTTCGATTGCAGCGGACCGATCAGGTGCAGCTCGATGTCGGGGAAGGCTTGCTTCAGCGCTGGCCATTTGGCTTGTGCTTCCTGGACGCGGTTCTCGCCGAAGACGCGCTGGCCGGCGTCGATGACCGGGCGGATATCGTCGGCGCTGAAGGTCTTCGAGACCGCGACCAGCGTCACCGCGCCGGCTTGCCGTCCTGCCTCGCGCTCGGCGGCGGCGATCCTCGCCTTGACCGTGAAAAACTGTTCGACGGCGCTCGCCATGCCTATATCCTGCCTCTGGTTTTTGTCCTGGCCGGGGCGTCGCAGTTGACGGGTCCGGCAATCCATGGTGAACACCGCGACGACATTTCCTGAGCCGCCGGGCATGTCCGGCTGTTCGCGCATGCTTTTTAAGTGAAAAACACCCAATGGCAACCGAACGATACAATCCGCGCGCATCAGAGCCCAAATGGCAGAAGGCCTGGGACGCCAAGAAGCTGTTCGAGGCTGACAACGACGACCCGCGTCCGAAATACTACGTGCTCGAGATGTTTCCGTATCCGTCGGGGCGCATCCATATCGGCCATACCCGCAACTACACGATGGGCGACGTGGTGGCGCGCTACAAGCGGGCCAAGGGTTTCAACGTGCTGCACCCGATGGGCTGGGACGCCTTCGGCATGCCGGCCGAGAACGCGGCCATGCAGAACAAGGTCCATCCCAAGGACTGGACCTATCAGAACATCGCCGCCATGCGCGAGCAGCTCAAGGTCATGGGCCTGTCGCTCGACTGGGCGCGCGAATTCGCCACCTGCGATGTCGACTACTACCACCGCCAGCAGATGCTGTTCCTCGATTTCGTCGAGAAGGGGCTGGTGACGCGCAAATCCTCCAAGGTCAACTGGGATCCGGAGGACATGACGGTGCTTGCCAACGAGCAGGTCATCGACGGACGCGGCTGGCGCTCCGGTGCGCTGGTCGAACAGCGCGAGCTGACGCAGTGGTTCTTCAAGATCACCGACTATGCGCAGGACCTGCTGGACTCGCTGGAAGGCCTCGACGAATGGCCGGAAAAAGTGAAGCTGATGCAGGCGAACTGGATCGGCCGTTCGGAAGGCCTGCTGATCCGCTGGCCGCTGGCCACTCCAGTTGACGGCGAAGATGAGCTGGAGGTCTACACGACGCGGCCCGACACCATCTTCGGCGCCTCCTTCATGGCGGTCGCAGTTGACCATCCGCTGGCCAAGAAGGCGGCCGAAAACAATCCGGCGCTGGCCAAGTTCATCGACGAGGTTCGCCACATGGGCACTTCGGTGGCGGCGCTGGAAACGGCCGAAAAAAAGGGCATGGATACCGGTATACGAGTCGTCCATCCGTTCGACGCGAACTGGACGCTGCCTATCTATGTCGCCAATTTCGTGCTGATGGAGTACGGCACCGGCGCCATATTCGGTTGCCCGTCCGGTGACCAGCGCGACCTCGACTTCGCTAACAGATATGGCCTGCCGGTCATTCCGGTGGTGATGCCGGAAGGCGAGATCCAGGGAAACTTCCAGATCATCGACGAGGCCTATGTCGGCGACGGCGTGATGATCAATTCGCGCTTCCTCGACGGCATGAAGCCTGATCAGGCGTTCGACGAAGTGGCCAAGCTGTTGGAACAAAAGACCATCGGCAACCGGCCGATGGCCGAGCGCAAGGTCAACTTCCGCCTGCGCGACTGGGGCATTTCGCGCCAGCGCTACTGGGGCTGCCCGATCCCGATGATCCATTGCGAGGATTGCGGCGTCGTGCCGGTGCCGAAGGCGGACCTGCCGGTCAAGCTTCCCGACGACATCGAGTTCGACCGGCCGGGCAATCCGCTCGACCGCCATCCGACCTGGCGGCACGTCAAATGCCCGCAATGCGGCAAGGATGCACGCCGCGAAACCGACACGATGGACACGTTCGTCGATTCGTCGTGGTATTTCGCGCGCTTCACCGCGCCCCGGGCGAACGACCCAACCGATCCCAAGGCAGCTACCGAATGGCTGCCGGTCGACCAGTATATTGGCGGCATCGAGCACGCCATTTTACACCTGCTCTATTCGCGCTTCTTCACCCGCGCCATGCGTGAGACCGGCCATGTCGACCTCGCCGAGCCGTTCAGGGGCCTGTTCACGCAAGGCATGGTGGTGCACGAGACCTATCGGGTCGGCAGTGGCGCGAACAGCCGCTGGCTTGCGCCCAGCGAGGTGCGGCTGGAGGACGTCGATGGCAAGCGCCGCGCCATAGAAATCGCGACCGGCGAAGAGGCGGTGATCGGCCCGCTCGAAAAAATGTCGAAGTCGAAGAAGAACACGGTGAGCCCCGAAGAGATCACCGACGGCTACGGCGCCGACACCGCGCGCTGGTTCATGCTGTCGGACTCGCCGCCCGAACGTGACGTCGAATGGACCGACGAGGGCGCCGCCGGCGCGCACCGCTTCATCCAGCGTATCTGGCGCCTGGTGTCGACAGCCGCCGAATCGCTCGCCGGAATCCAGCCGGCAGCGGCGAAGCAGGGCGAGGCAGGGACTGTTTCCAAGGCCGCGCACAAGATCCTGAAATCGGTGGGCGAGGACATTGAAAAGCTCGCCTTCAACCGCGCCATCGCCCGCATCTACGAACTCGCCAATGCGCTCAACACGCCGCTCAACGAGGCGGCCGAAGGCAAGGCCGATCCGGCGCTCAAGGCGTCTTGCCGGCAAGCCGTCGACATCCTCGTGCATTTGATTGCGCCGGTCATGCCGCATCTGGCCGAGGAATGCTGGCAGGCGCTCGGCGGCACCGATCTGGTCGCCGAACGGCCCTGGCCTGTCTATGATCCGTCGCTTGTCGTCGACAGCGAGATCGTGCTGCCGGTCCAGGTCAACGGCAAGAAGCGCGGCGATTTGACAATTGCCCGCGACGCGGACCAAGGTGCCGTCGAAAAAGCGGTTCTGGCTCTCGACTTCGTGCAGAAAGCGCTCGAAGGTAAGGCACCGCGCAAGGTGATCATCGTCCCGCAGAGGATCGTCAATGTCGTTGCCTGATCCGAGGATGACAGAAGTGACGCATTTGCTGCGCCGTGCCGCGCTGTATGGGCTGGTCGCTTCGGTTGCGCTGGTTTCGGCCTGCACGGTGCGCCCGCTCTATTCGAGCGCGCCGCTGTCGGCCGGTTCGCAAGTTGGCGCTGCCGCCGAACTCGGGTCCATCTCGGTCAAGCCGGTCAACACGCGCTACGCCCAGCAGGTCCGCAACAATCTGATTTTCGCGCTCGGCCAGGGTGCGGGCGAGCCGGCGTCGCCCGCCTATTCGCTCGATCTCGGCGTTACCGAACTTGTTGAATCCGCTGCAAAGGTGCAGGTCACGACCGATGACGACGAACCAACCGCGGGCACGGTGACACTGACCGCGAATTATGTGCTGACCGACGCCAGGACCGGCACGACGATCGCGACCGGCAAGCGCTCGATAGCGTCGTCCTTCGACCGGCCCCGTCAGGAGTTCGCCTCCTACCGGGCGCAAATCGACGCCGAGAACCGCGCGGCGCGCGAACTGGCGGACCTGCTGCGCCTGTCGATCGCCCAGGCTCTGGTCAAGCACGGCAAGACGGTGGCGGGTTAGCGCCGTTCGGCCTGGATCAAGACGTTCCGGCTACCGCCGAGGCCTGATTGCTGGCGCAAAAAAGGCCGATTGCTCGGCCTTTTTTACGCGTCTTGATTTCAGCCGATCTTCTTGATTTCAGCCGATTTTCTGGCCGGTCTTGGCCCAGTCGGCGAGGAACTGCTCCAGGCCCTTGTCGGTCAGCGGGTGCTTGACCAGCGCCTTCAGCGTCGCCGGCGGCGCGGTGATGACGTCGGCGCCGATCAGTGCGGCCTGCTTGACGTGGTTCACCGTGCGCACCGAGGCGGTCAGGATCTCGGTCTGGAAATCATAATTGTCGTAGATGGTGCGGATATCGGCGATCAGCTCCATGCCGTCCCAGCCGCTGTCGTCGATGCGGCCGACGAAGGGCGAGATGAAGGAGGCGCCGGCCTTGGCGGCGAGCAGCGCCTGGGTAGCCGAGAAGCACAGCGTGACATTGACCATGCGGCCGTCCGAGCGGATGTCCTTGCAGGCCCTCAGGCCGTCGAGCGTCAGCGGCACCTTGATGCAGACGTTGTCGGCGATCCTGGCCAGGATCTTGGCCTCCGCCATCATGTCCTTGTATTCGGTGGCGACGACTTCGGCCGAGACCGGGCCCTTGACGATCTCGCAGATCTCTCTGGTGACTTCGGCGATCTTGCCGCCGGATTTGAGGATCAGCGAAGGATTGGTGGTGACGCCGTCGAGCAGCCCCAAATCGTTCAGTTCACGGATTTCCTTGACATCGGCGGTGTCGACAAAAAATTTCATGACGGTCTCCTGAAGATTTTTTCATGTGCATGTCATGCACCTCTGGGGGTCGGACTTTGATCTAGACGAAAGTCGGGGCAAGGTCACGCCTCATGATCGAAGATTCGCCCTTTGTCGCGGCCGCACCGGTGCTGGTGCCGATGCCCGCCGAGCGGCCCTACACCTATGCCGTGCCCGCCGGCATGCGCGTGGTGCCGGGCTCGATCGTGCGCGTGCCGCTCGGACCGCGCCAGGTTGCCGGCATCGTCTGGGACGGCGCCTTCGAAAAGGTCGATGCCAAAAAACTGCGCCCGATCGAGCAGGTCTTCGACTGCCCGCCGATCGACCGCGCCATGCGCCGCTTCGTCGACTGGATCGCGCAATACACGCTGTCGCCGCCCGGCATGGTGGCGCGCATGCTGCTGCGGGCGCCGGAGGCCTTCGACCCGGAACCGTGGATCGAAGGCCTGCAACGCACCTTGGCCAAACCCGACCGTGTGACGGGTGCGAGGATGCGCGTGCTGGAGACAGCCGAAGGCGGGCTCGCCTGGACGCGGTCCGGGCTGGCGCATGCGGCCGGCGTGTCGTCGACGGTCATCGACGGGCTGAAGGCGCAAGGCGTGTTCGAGACGGTCATGATCCCGCCGCGACCGGTGGTCGCAGCTCCCGATCCGAATTACGCCCAGCCATCGCTGATGCCGGACCAGCGCGATGCAGCCGAGATGCTGCGCAGCAATGTCGCGGCCGGTGCATTCGGCGTAACACTGCTCGACGGGGTGACCGGATCGGGCAAGACCGAGGTCTATTTCGAGGCGGTGTCGGCGGCGCTCGACCGCGGCAAGCAGGTGCTGATCCTGCTGCCGGAGATTGCGCTGACCCACGCCTTTCTGGAGCGCTTCCAGGAACGGTTCGGCGCCAAGCCGGCCGAATGGCATTCGGACCTGCCGCCAAGGATGCGCGAGCGTGTCTGGCGGCAGGTGGCGGAAGGTGGCGTGCGCGTCGTTGCCGGCGCGCGTTCGGCGCTGTTTTTGCCATTCAGGGAGCTTGGGCTGATCGTCGTCGACGAGGAGCACGACCCCGCCTACAAGCAGGAAGACCGCGTCTTCTACAATGCCCGCGACATGGCGGTGGTGCGCGGCCACATCGGCGGCTTTCCGGTCGTGCTCGCCTCGGCGACACCGTCGGTTGAAAGCCGGGTCAATGCGAGCCGAGGCCGCTATAGCAGGGCGGTGCTTTCGGCGCGCTTTGCCGAGGCGGCCCTTCCCGACCTGAAGACGATCGACATGCGCCGCGCCCCGCCGGCACGCGGCGGCTTCCTGTCGCCGGTGCTGCTTGGCCATATGCGCCAGACACTGGAGAAGAAGGAACAGTCACTGCTGTTCCTCAACCGGCGCGGCTATGCGCCGCTGACGCTGTGCCGGGTCTGCGGCCATCGCTTCGGTTGCCCGGTCTGCTCGGCCTGGCTGGTCGAGCACCGCTTTCGCGGCCAGCTCGTCTGCCACCATTGCGGGCACAATGAGCGGCGGCCCGAGGCCTGCCCGGAATGCGGCACGCTCGACCATCTGGTCGCCTGCGGGCCGGGCGTCGAGCGCATCGCCGAAGAGGTCGTCGCGCATTTCCCCGACGCCCGCACCATCGTCCTGTCGTCCGACCTGATGGGCGGCGTGCGGCGGCTGAGGCTGGAGCTTGAAGCCATCGCAAATGGCGAGGCCGACATCGTCATCGGCACGCAGCTCGTCGCCAAGGGCCACAATTTCCCCAACATGACGCTGGTTGGCGTGGTCGACGCCGACCTCGGCCTGGCCAATGGCGATCCGCGCGCCGCCGAGCGCACCTTCCAGCTGCTCAGCCAGGTGACCGGCCGCGCCGGCCGCACCGGGAAGAAGAGTCTTGGCCTGCTGCAGACCTTCCAGCCCGACCACCCGGTCATGCGGGCGATCGTCTCCGGCGACGCCGAGGCTTTTTACGAGCGCGAGATCGCCGAGCGCGAGCGGGCGGTGCTGCCGCCTTTCGGCCGGCTCGCCGGCGTCATCGTCAGCGCGGCGACGCGGGCGGAAGCGGAGGGCCATGCGCGGGGTTTGCGGCGCGCCGCACCTCAGGCCGCTGACCTGTTCGTGCTCGGCCCGGCCGAGGCGCCGCTGTCGCTGATCGGCGGCCGCCATCGCTTTCGCCTGCTGATCCAGGGCGAACGGCGCGCCGACATGCAGGGGTTCATTCGCGCCATGCTGGCCGAGGGACCGAAGCTGCGGGGCTCGGTGCGCGTGCAGATCGACATCGACCCGCAGAGCTTTTTGTGAGGCGTTTGGAGTTAGCCTAGTCAGCCGCAGGCGGGTCTTGGCAATCCATGCGGAGATGTTTTTTGCAAGGGCTGGCTTTCCGGGCGCGAAAGCGGACAGAATAGACGTATCGATGAGATAGCGGCTCAAAGATCGATTTCCCGCGACGGCGACTCGTTCCTCTCGAGCTCAATTCCACCGGGATAGGTCAAAAGAAATTCTCCGAAGTTCCGGCGTTTGACCGGGTACAGCTTTTGCAAGTCCTCGACCGAAACAATCGCCGCCGCCGGCTTACCGTGCTTCGTGATAATTGTAGGCTCGCCGCTCTCCGCAGCTTCGATGAGCGCCGAAAAGCCTGCCTTAGCCTCTCTAACCTGCATGGTTCTCACATTGGATCTCCTTGTGTGGTCTCAATGCATAGCGTTCCATAGCGGAGGAACAGCCCGTCATGAAGCTCTTGGTACAACGCGCATCCATACCGGGGCGGCGGTCGAATTCGCGCTGGGCTGATGCGCTTTGCGCAAATCGCCGACGCGCATCTGGCGCAGGTCTCTTGCTTCGCTAGAATGCCCGAAATTTCGAAACAGCCATTTGCGAGGGGACAGTATGGAATTTGCGTTTCCGTGGCCGATGAGCCAGGGCGAGTGGCTGGCGTGGTCGAGCGCCGTCGTGACCTTGCTGCTGGGCCTGCTGCTGTTCCTGGCGCCGGGGCTTTGCTTCCGGATTCTCAGACTGCAGGTCAAACCCGAAAAGGCGGCGGCGATCGCCGAAGGGCGCGGCAGGATGTCGGGCTTCTATCTCGGCGTCGGCCTGTGCTGCATTCTGCTTGCGCAACCGCTGCTCTACATGGCGCTTGGCTTTTCCTGGCTGTTCACCGCCTTCGGCCGCCTGCTGTCGATGATGTCGGATGGCGCCAACACGCCCTTCAATTGGGTTTCCATCGTGGTGGAACTGGTGCTGGCGGCGCTGCCGCTTGCCTTCGCCTTCGGCTTTGTGCCTTGAATCAAAGGCTAATTCAGGACCGGCGGTCGAACTGCGCCGCCGGATGCGACAATAGTGCCTGAAAACCATGCCGGGCGACGCATTGCGGTCTTAAAATGCCTGTGCTAGACGGCAATCGACTTTCGGCCGGGGATAGCGGAAGCCGCGTCTTCGTGCTTGGAAAAATGCAGTAAGGTCAAAGATTTAGCCAGAGTTTTCACTCGCGCCAATAATCTGCGGCCTGTCAGACAAGAGAAAAGACGGTCCGTGGCCCAATCGTCATCGCCAATCTCAGGTGTCGCAGAGCGCTATGCGGGTTCGCTGTTCGAGCTCGCGCTCCAGGCGAATTCGGTCGGCCAGGTCGAGGCCGACCTCAACAGTTTCGCGGCGATGCTCGAAGGCAGTTCTGATCTGACCCGTCTGATCAATAGCCCGGTGTTCTCCAGCGAGGACCAGGCCAAGGCCATTGCCTCGATCGCCGACAAGGCAGGGATCACCGGCCTCACCGGCAATTTCCTGCGCGTCGTCGCCCAGAACCGTCGGCTGTTCGCCATCCCCGGCATGATCAAGGCATTCCGCCAGATCGCCGCCGAGCATCGTGGCGAGACCGCCGCTGAAGTGACCTCGGCGCATGCGCTGACCGACGCCCAGCAAACCGAGCTGAAGGCGGCGCTGAAAAGCGTTGCCGGCAAGGATGTCGCGATCACCGTGATCGTCGATCCGTCGCTGCTCGGCGGGCTGGTGGTCAAGATAGGCTCGCGCCAGATCGATACGTCGCTCAAAACCAAACTCAATTCGCTCAAGCTTGCACTGAAAGAGGTCGGCTGATGGACATCCGCGCCGCGGAAATTTCCGCAATTCTGAAAGACCAGATCAAGAATTTCGGCAAGGAGGCCGAGGTCTCCGAAGTCGGCCAGGTTCTGTCCGTCGGTGACGGCATCGCCCGCGTCTACGGCCTCGACAATGTCCAGGCCGGCGAGATGGTCGAGTTCCCCGGCGGCATCCGCGGCATGGCGCTCAATCTCGAAGCCGACAATGTCGGCGTCGTCATCTTCGGCGCCGACCGAGACATCAAGGAAGGCGACATCGTCAAGCGCACCGGCGCCATCGTCGACACGCCGGTCGGCATGGGCCTGCTCGGCCGCGTCGTCGATGCGCTCGGCAACCCGATCGACGGCAAGGGCCCGATCCAGGCGACCGAGCGCAAGCGCGTCGACGTCAAGGCGCCCGGCATCATTCCGCGCAAATCGGTGAACGAGCCGATGTCGACCGGCCTCAAGGCCATCGACGCGCTGATCCCGGTCGGCCGCGGCCAGCGCGAGCTGGTCATCGGCGATCGCCAGACCGGCAAGACCGCGATCATCCTCGACACGATGCTCAACCAGAAATCGGTGCACGAGCACGGCCCGGAGAAGGAAAAGCTCTACTGCGTCTACGTCGCCGTCGGCCAGAAGCGCTCGACCGTTGCGCAGTTCGTGAAAGTCCTCGAAGAGCGCGGCGCGCTCGATTATTCGATCATCATCGCCGCCACCGCTTCCGATCCGGCGCCGATGCAGTTCCTGGCGCCGTTCACCGCCTGCACGATGGGCGAATATTTCCGCGACAACGGCATGCACGCGCTGATCAGCTACGACGATCTGTCGAAGCAGGCCGTCGCCTATCGCCAGATGTCGCTGCTGCTGCGCCGCCCGCCTGGCCGCGAAGCCTATCCGGGCGACGTCTTCTACCTTCATTCGCGCCTGCTGGAGCGGGCCGCCAAGCTCAATGACGATAATGGCGGCGGCTCGTTGACGGCTCTGCCGATCATCGAGACCCAGGCCAACGACGTGTCGGCCTATATCCCGACCAACGTCATCTCGATCACCGACGGCCAGATCTTCCTGGAAACCAATCTGTTCTTCCAGGGCGTCCGCCCGGCGGTCAATGTCGGCCTGTCGGTGTCGCGCGTCGGCTCCTCGGCGCAGATCAAGGCGATGAAGCAGGTCGCCGGCTCGATCAAGGGCGAGCTCGCGCAGTACCGCGAAATGGCGGCCTTCGCCCAGTTCGGCTCCGACCTCGACGCCGCGACGCAGCGCCTGCTCAACCGCGGTGCGCGCCTGACCGAACTCCTGAAGCAGCCGCAGTTCTCGCCGCTCAGGGTCGAAGAACAGGTCGCGGTGATCTTCGCCGGCGTCAACGGCTATCTCGACAAGTTGGCGATCGACCAGGTCAGCAAATTCGAGCATGGCTTGCTCAGCCACATGCGCTCGGCCGGCAAGGAGGTGCTCGACGGCATCCGCAAGGAGAAGGCGCTGTCGGACGATCTGCGCGCCAAGCTGAAGGCGGAGATCGACACCTTCGCCAAGACCTTTGCTTGAACGACGGCCGGACGGACGGGATCAGGTTTGAAGCATGCCTTCACTAAAAGACCTTCGTAACCGTATCGCCTCGGTCAAGGCGACGCAGAAGATCACCAAGGCGATGCAGATGGTCGCCGCGGCGAAGCTGCGCCGCGCGCAGGAGGCGGCGGAAGCAGCGCGCCCCTATTCGGAGCGCATGGGTGCGGTGCTGGCCAACATCACCCAGGCGATCGGCGGCGGCGGCGAGGCCCCGGCGCTGATGACCGGCACCGGCAAGGACGACGTGCATCTGCTCGTCGTCTGCACCGCCGAGCGTGGTCTGTGCGGCGGCTTCAATTCGCAGATCGCACGCCTTGCCCGCGACCACATCCGCAAGCTTTTGGCAGACGGCAAGCAGGTCAAGATCATCTGCGTCGGCAAGAAGGGGTTCGACATCCTGCGTCGCGACTATGCGGCGCTGATCCTCGAGCGTGTCGATTTGCGCGAGGTGAAGACGCTGGGCTTCGTCAATGCCGATGGCATTGCCAAGAAAGTCATCCAGCTGTTCAACGAGGGCGGCTTCGACATCTGCACGCTGTTTTATTCGCAGTTCAAATCGGTGATCAGCCAGATCCCGACAACCCAGCAGATCATCCCGGCAGGCGTGCCTACCGCTACCGCCGAAGCGACCGACGGCGGTAGTGCCGTCTATGAATACGAGCCCGAGCCGGGCGAAATCCTCTCCGATCTCATTCCGCGCAACATTTCCGTCCAAGTTTTTCGCGCTCTGCTCGAAAACGCCGCCGGCGAGATGGGCGCCAAGATGAGCGCCATGGACAATGCGACGCGCAACGCCGGCGACATGATCAACAAATTGTCGATCACCTACAATCGCCAGCGGCAGGCGCAGATCACCAAGGAATTGATCGAAATCATTTCGGGCGCCGAGGCGCTCTAGGCGCGCTCCCATGAAGGTCAGCGACCTTCAGGCGGTGCGTGAGAAACAAAGAGACGAAAAGGGTAAAGACGATGGCGAAAGCAGCGACCCCCCAGAAGGCGGCCCCGAAGACCGCCGCGACGGCGGCAGCACCGGCAAAGGCTCCGGCAGCTGCAGCGAAGGCGGCTCCGGCCAAGAAGGCGGCAGCGCCTGCCAAGGCTGCCGCGGCGAAGGCGCCGACCGTTGCCATCAACAAGACCGGCCTGGCCGGCAAGGTTCGCCAGGTCATCGGCGCCGTTGTCGACGTGCAGTTCGGCGAACATCTGCCGGCGATCTTGAACGCCCTGGAAACGTCCAATGTCGGCAATCGTCTCGTGCTCGAGGTGGCTCAGCATCTCGGCGAGAATACGGTGCGCTGCATCGCCATGGACTCGACCGAAGGTCTGGTTCGCGGCCAGGACGTCTATGACACCGGCGCGCCGATCACCGTGCCGGTCGGTCCGGGCATGCTCGGCCGCATCATCAACGTCATCGGCGAGCCGGTCGACGAGGCAGGCCCGGTCGACGGCATCGAGATGCGCTCCATCCACCAGCCGGCGCCGACCTATGTCGAGCAGTCGACGGAAGCGCAGATCCTGGTCACCGGCATCAAGGTTCTCGACCTGCTGGCGCCCTATGCCCGCGGCGGCAAGATCGGCCTGTTCGGCGGCGCCGGCGTCGGCAAGACGGTGCTGATCCAGGAATTGATCAACAACGTCGCCAAGGCGCATGGCGGCTTCTCGGTGTTCGCCGGCGTCGGTGAGCGCACCCGCGAAGGCAACGATCTCTATCATGAGTTCATCGAGTCCGGCGTCAACAAGAAGGGCGGCGGCGAAGGATCCAAGGCGGCGCTCGTCTATGGCCAGATGAACGAGCCGCCGGGCGCGCGCGCCCGCGTCGGCCTGACCGGGCTGACTGTTGCCGAATATTTCCGCGACCAGGGCCAGGACGTGCTGTTCTTCGTCGACAACATCTTCCGCTTCACGCAGGCTGGCTCCGAAGTGTCGGCGCTGCTCGGCCGTATTCCTTCGGCCGTGGGCTATCAGCCGACACTGGCCACCGACATGGGCGCGCTGCAGGAGCGCATCACGACGACGACCAAGGGCTCGATCACCTCGGTGCAGGCGATCTACGTGCCGGCCGACGATCTGACCGACCCGGCGCCGGCGACCTCGTTCGCCCACCTCGACGCGACGACCGTGCTCAACCGCGCGATCTCGGAAAAGGGCATCTATCCGGCCGTCGATCCGCTCGATTCGACCTCGCGCATGCTCGACCCGATGGTCGTCGGCGAAGAGCACTACCAGGTCGCCCGCCAGGTGCAGTCGATCCTGCAGCGCTACAAGTCGCTGCAGGACATCATCGCCATCCTGGGCATGGATGAGCTGTCGGAAGAGGACAAGCAGACGGTGGCCCGCGCCCGCAAGATCGAGCGCTTCCTGTCGCAGCCCTTCTTCGTCGCCGAAGTGTTCACCGGCGCGCCGGGCAAGCTGGTCGATCTCGCCGACACCATCAAGGGCTTCAAGGGCCTCTGCAACGGCGACTACGACCACCTGCCGGAAGCCGCCTTCTACATGGTCGGCGGCATCGAAGAAGCGGTCGAGAAGGCACAACGCCTGGCGGCCGAAGCGGCGTAATCAAGCGAATAGCGAATAGGGAGTAGCGAATAGGGGCGATGTGAGCCGAGCGTTTTTGTCTATTCGCTACTCACTACTCGCTATTCGCTAAATTGATCATGCCTGAAGCTTTCAAATTCGAACTGGTTTCGCCGGAGCGCCTGCTGGTTTCCGAGCAGGTCGAATCCGTCGTCATTCCGGGCGCCGAAGGCGAAATGACCGTCATGGCCCATCACGCGCCGGTCATGACCACGATCAAGCCCGGCGTCGTTACGGTGAAGACCGCGGAAGGCAAGGCAGAGCGCTACGTGGTGTTCGGCGGCTTTGCCGACATTGTTCCGGCCGGCTGCACGCTGCTGGCCGAATCGGCTGTAGCCGTCGGCGACATCGACCGCGCCGACCTCGCCCGCCGTATCCAGGAAGCCAGGGAAGACGTCGCCGACGCTAAGGACGACGAGACGCGCAGCAAGGCCGAGCAGTTCCTTAGCCAGCTCACCACGCTCGAAGGCGCGATTTTGCCGGCATAGAGGGCAGGGCTATCACCCTAGCCATGCCAAGGCGGAGAGTAGTCCGCGTGGGATTCATGCCATGACGTCAGCCAAATAGTACGACGGCGCAGCATAAAAGCGGTTCCGTCGCGATCCTTCGCGCCCCCCTCTGTCCTACCGGACTTCTCCCCCACAGGTGGGGAGATTAGGCTGTCGCTACAGCTTTCGCCAATCCCCAACGTCGCTGAACGAGCGCCAGCGGCGAAGTTGCCAATCTCCCCCCTTGTGGGGGAGATGTCCGGCAGGACAGAGGGGGGCGCTGTCCCGCCGACGTCAAAGTTCTGCATCGCATGCCCTGGTCCAGATTAGTGTCAGGTCCGCCCAACAGTCATTCGCCCTCAATGCCCAGCGCTGTGAAAGCAGCAGCCACGCCGCCCTGGCGCAGGCGTTCGAGATGGGCGGCCGCGAGGTCGATCAGCGTCAGGCGCTCAGCACCGCCCTTGGCGAAGCCGGCCAGGTCGAACACCGCCACCACCGCTTCGCCAGCCGACAGATGCCGAGTGTCGAGTGCGGCAAAAGCCAAGTCGAGCGGGTCGGTGAAGTGGTTTTCCGGCAAGGCTTTGCCGCGCGCCTCGCAAGCGGCGATCCAGGCGGCGACCACCAGCATCAGATAGGCGGGCGGGGCACCGTCACTCATCCGCTCCATGGCCGAGGCAATGATGCGCTGGGGCAGTTTCTGGCTGCCATCATTGGCGATCTGCGCCGTCCGATGGGCGAGCGCGGTGTTCGAATAACGCTTGGCAAGCTGGGCCGTGTAGTCGGTCGTGTCGAGCCCGGCGTCCTTCGGCAGCGTCGTGATCGCCTCGGCCCACAATCCGTCGACAAATTGCTGGATCGCCGGATCGGCGAAGGCGCGGTCGACCGTCTCAAAGCCGCTGAGCAGGCCAAGATAGGCGATCGCCGAATGCGAGCCGTTGAGCAGGCGCAGCTTCATGTCCTCGAACGGCCCGACGTCACCGACCATGGTGACGCCGAATCGTTCCCAGGCCGGCCTGCCCGCCGGGAAATCGTCTTCGACCACCCATTGGCAGAACGGCTCGGTCATGACAGGCCAGGCGTCGTCGACGCCGAGCTGGCCTGATATCCGTGCCCGGTCGGCATCGGTGGTCGCCGGCACGATGCGATCGACCATGCTCGACGGAAACGCCACCTCGTCGGCGATGTGGCGGGCGAGATCGGTGCCGCGCAAGGCGGCGAACTCGACCAGCAGCCGGCGCAGCGTGGCGCCATTGGCAGGGAGATTGTCGCAGCACAGGACGGTGAATGGCTGGATACCGGCGGCGCGGCGGCGCGCAAGCGATTCGGCCAGAAAACCATGCGCCGTTCGCGGCATTTGCGGGTTGGCCAAATCGTGGACGATGTCGGCTTGGGCTGTGTCCAGTCCGCCACCCGCCGCCCTGAGATAGGCTTTTTCGGTGATCGTCAGCGTGACGATGGCGGTGCGCGGATCGGTCAGCGCGGCCAGCACCGCGCCCGGATCTTCCGGGGCCACCAGCATCGACAGGATCGAGCCGACGACGCGCAGGCTTTCGCTGTCGCTGCTCCTGACCGCCAGCGTGTAGAGCCCGTCCTGCGGCGCCAGCGCATCGCGCGTGTCGGCGCTGCGCAGCGAGACGCCGACAATGCCCCAATCCATCTCTCCTGCCGCCAGGCAATCGTCGACATAGGCTGCCTGATGGGCGCGGTGGAATGCGCCGACGCCGAGATGGACGATGCCGGGTACGAAACGGTTGCGGTCGTATCCGGGGACCGCGACCGAGGCCGGCAATGCCTGCCGCGTGCTGTTGGAAAGGCGTCTGTCTGTCATCGTGCGATGGGTCTGATCGAGCTCGTGCCGGGCGTGGCAGGCATGCGGCGTAACATCCGTTTCGTTCCCGCACAATGGGCTGACGTTGCGTTAAAGTCATCATACAACAATCTATTTTTTGTATGTTGACATTATTTCTTTCCGATCCTACCGATGGCCGGGTTGGGAGGAACGACGTGGCCGCATTGACCGATCCGGACCTGCTGTTTCCGTCGGAGGCGCGTCCGCTGTCGCTCGCCCGCGATCTTTACGCAGCTGTCAAGGATCTGCCGATCGTCAGCCCGCACGGTCACACCGATCCGCGCTGGTATGCCCTCAACGAGGCGTTTTCCGATCCAGCGCAATTGCTTGTTGTGCCGGACCATTACATCTTCCGCATGCTGTTCAGCCAGGGCGTCCGGCTCGAGGATCTCGGCGTGCCAACGCTCGACGGCTCACCGGTGGAGACCGACGGCAGGACGATCTGGCGGCGCTTCGCCGAGCACTATTATCTGTTCCGCGGCACGCCGACGCGGTTATGGCTCGACCATGTGCTTGCCCACCTGTTCGGCATCGAAGAGCCGCTGACGGCCGCAACCGCCGACGCCCATTACGACACGATCTCGACCTTGCTGCAGTGGGAGAATTTTCGCCCGCGAGCGCTGTTCGAGCGCTTCAACATTGAGGTCATCGCGACGACCGAAGGCGCGCTCGACGATCTCAGATGGCACCTGATGATCCGCGACAGCGGCTGGGAGGGCCGCGTCATCACCGCCTACCGGCCGGATGCCGTCGTCGATCCCGATTTCGAAGGCTTTTCTGCCAATCTCGATCGGCTCGGCGACATCACCGGCTGCGATACCGGCAACTGGGCCGGCTATCTCGATGCGCATCGCCAGAGAAGAGCCTTCTTCAAAAGTTTTGGCGCGACCGCGTCGGATCACGGCCATCCGACGGCGGAGACCGCCAATCTGTCGGATGCCGCCGCGCAGGAACTGTTCAACCGCGTCCGCCGGGGCTCGGACGACGAGCGTGAGCGAAAACTGTTTCGCGCCCAGATGCTGACCGAGATGGCCAAGATGAGCCGCGACGACGGGCTAGTCCTGCAGATACATCCCGGCTCCTGGCGCAATCATTCGCCTGCCGTCTTCCACAAATTCGGCAGGGACAAGGGTTTCGATATCCCGACCAGAACCGACTATGTGACGGCTCTGAAGCCGCTGCTCGACTGCGTCGGGCTGGAGCGCGACGTCACAATCATCCTGTTCACGCTCGACGAGACCAGCTATGCGCGCGAACTGGCGCCGCTCGCCGGCGTCTATCCGGCGCTGAGGCTCGGGCCGGCCTGGTGGTTCCACGACAGCCCGGAGGGCATGCGCCGGTTCCGCGAGATGACCACCGAGACAGCCGGCTTCTACAACACCGTCGGCTTCAACGACGACACCCGCGCCTTTCCATCCATCCCGGCTCGCCACGACGTGGCGCGTCGGGTCGATTGCGCCTTTCTTGCGCGTCTCGTCGCCGAGCACCGGCTCCGCGAGGACGAGGCGCACGAGCTGGCGCAGGAACTTGCCTATACGCTCGCGAAAAAGGCGTACCGGCTCTAACGGCGCTTGCCGCCATCGTTCAAACGGGAGGAACCAATGCTGCATTTTTCTAGACTGGCGGGAGCTACGCTACTGGCCGCCGCACTGATGGCCGGAACGGCAAGCGCCCAGACGGTCCTGCGCTCGTCCGACACGCACCCGGACGGCTATCCGACGGTCGAGGCGGTCAAATACTTCGGCGAGCTTGTGAAGGAGCGCACGGCCGGCCGCTATTCGGTCGATGTCTATCATTCCGCGCAGCTTGGCGAGGAAAAGGACACGATCGAGCAGGTGCGCTCGGGCGTGATCGACCTCAACCGCGTCTCGATGGCGCCGTTCAACGGACTCATCCCCGAAACCACCGTTCCCTCGCTGCCCTACATCTTCCGCTCGGAAGACCATATGCACAAGGTCATGGACGGACCGGTCGGCGACCAGATCGCGGCGGCGTTCGAACAGGTCGGGCTGGTGCTGCTCGCCTTTTATGACGGCGGCGCGCGCTCCTTCTACAATTCGAAGAAGCCGATCAACTCTGTAGCCGATATGGCCGGCTTGAAATTCCGCGTCATCCAGTCCGACATCTTCGTCGACATGGTGGCCGCACTCGGTGCCAACGCGACACCGATGCCGTATGGCGAGGTGTATTCGGCGATCGAAACCGGGGTCATCGACGGCGCGGAGAACAATTTTCCGAGCTACGACACCGCCAAGCATGCGGAAGTCGCCAAGCACTATTCGCTCGACGAGCACACGATGGTGCCGGAAGCCTTTGTCATGGCGAAGTCGAGCTGGGACAAGCTGACGCCGGAAGACCAGGCGATCTTCAAGGCGGCCGCCAAGGAAAGCGTCGCCAAACAGCGTGAGCTGTGGGCCGCCAAGGTCAAGGAGTCGCGTGCCAAGGTCGAGGCGGCCGGTTCGCAGATCACGACGCCGGACAAGCAGGCCTTCATCGACGCGATGGGACCGGTCTACGAAAAGCACGTCAAGGACGACAAGCTGAAGGCGATGGTCGAAGCCATTAGGGCCGTTCAGTGATCAAGCGGCGGCGCGGGCATTCCGCGCCGCCACCCTCTTGCGGAGAGAACCAGTGACCTCCAGCTCAGAAAAGAGACCGTCCCTGTCCGGCATCGCGCGCGTGATGTCGCGCGTCAGCACGGCCGCGCTGTGGATCGCCGGCATCGGGCTGGTGCTGATGACCGCTTTCGTCGCCTGGCAGGTGTTCGGCCGCTATGTTCTGAACCGCTCGCCGAGCTGGACCGAGCAGGGCTCGGTGATGCTGATGAGCTGGTTCATTTTCCTCGGCGCTGCCGTCGGGGTGCGCGAGAACTATCACCTCGGCTTCGATGTCCTGCTCTACGTGCTGCCGAAAGGCGGCAAGCGTTGGCTGAGGATGATCTCGGATCTCGTCGCGCTCGCCTTCGGCATCGGCATGATCTGGTATGGCAGCCAGCTGGTCGCATTGACCTGGAGCGCCACCTTGCCGTCGCTCGGCATATCGGGGGGCTGGGACTACGTCCCGCTTGTCGCGGGAGGCGCGCTCATCGTGCTGTTCACGCTGGAGCGCATCGTGCTTCGCCTCTCCGGTGCGCCGATCGACGATGCGCTCGATGAGCTGCCGCCGGCGGAAGTCGCAGCCGAACTCGACACAGCCAACGTGAAGGTCTGACGCCATGGAACTCTGGATACTTTTTGGCGTCTTCACCGTCCTGATGCTCATCGGCACGCCGATCGCTTTCTGCCTCGGCGTCGCAAGCTTTGCCACCGTCCTCTATATGGGCCTGCCGCCGCTCATCGTGTTCCAGCGCCTGAATTCCGGCATGAGCGTCTTTTCGCTGCTGGCCATTCCGTTTTTCATCTACGCCGGCGACCTGATGGTGCGCGGCGGCATCGCCAGCAAGATCGTTGCCTTCGCCGGCTCGCTCGTCGGCCACATGCGCGGCGGCCTCGGGCAGGTCAACATCGCCACCGCTACACTGTTTGGCGGCATTTCCGGCTCCGCGGTGGCGGAGGCAGCGGCGGTCGGCGGCTTGATGATCCCGCAGATGAAGGCGCGTGGCTATGGAGCGGATTACGCCGTCAACGTCACATCGATGGCGGCGCTGATCGCGCTGCTGCTGCCGCCGTCGCACAACATGATCATCTACTCGATCTCGGCAGGCGGAAAGATCTCCATCGCCGACCTGTTCACCGCCGGCATCATCCCGGGCCTGCTGTTGGCCCTGGCGCTGATGATCACCGCCTATTTCGTGGCGCGCTCGCGCGGCTATCCGACCGAGCCGTTTCCTGGCTTCGCCGCCGTCGCGCATCTCTTCGCGGTCGCGGTGCCAGGCCTGCTGCTGATAGCGATCATCTTCGGCGGCGTGCGATCGGGCGTTTTCACGGCCACCGAGAGTTCCTGCATCGCCGTCATCTATGCATTGCTCGTGACTGTCCTGGTCTACCGGCAGATGACCTGGGAAGGTTTCGTTCATGCCACCCATGGCGCGGTGCGCACCACGGCCATGGTGCTGCTCATCATCGGCATGGCGGCGGCGTTCTCGTGGTTGATGGCCTTCCTGAAAGTGCCGGCAGCGCTGATAGCCTCAATGAACGCGATCTCGGAAGATCCGCTGGTCGTGCTGCTCCTACTCAACCTCTTGATGCTGTTCCTTGGCACCTTCATGGACATGGGACCGACGATCATCATCTGCACACCGATCTTTCTGCCCGTGGCACAGGCCTACGGCGTCGATCCGGTGCATTTCGGCGTCGTCATGATCCTCAACTTCGGCATCGGGCTGAACACCCCGCCGGTGGGCGCAGTGCAGTTCGTGGCGTGCGCGGTGGGCAAGATATCCGTCTGGGAAGCGATGCGCTCGATCTGGCCGTTCTATGGGGCCGGCCTCGTGGTGCTGGGGCTCGTCACTTACATTCCGGCCATCTCGCTATGGTTGCCGAGCGTCTTCAAATAGGGGCTGGCAATGGCATCGGATATGGCAATCAACCTGAAGGTCGAACGCAAGCCCAAGCTGTCGGAGACCGTGGTCGCGGCGATCCGCAAACAGTTGCAGGCGGGCGAGATCCAGCCAGGCCAAAAGCTGCCGACCGAGGGTCGGCTGACCGAAACCTTCGGGGTCAGCCGCACCGTCATCCGCGAAGCGCTGGCCAAGCTTGCCGCCGACGGTCTGGTCGAGCCGCGCCAGGGCGCCGGGGTCTTCGTCACCGAGCACATTTCGACGATGTTCGGCACGCTGGCTGCGGACATCGGCAGCAAGGATTCGATCGCGCTCAACGTGCTGGAGGTGCGCCTGGCGATCGAGATCGAATCCGCCGGGCTGGCCGCTATCCGTCGCAATGCCGCGCAGGAAGCGGCGATCCAGGAGGCGTTCTTCGAGTTCGAGCGGCTGCTGTTGAACAGCGAGCCGACAGGTCCGGCCGACCTCGCCTTCCACCGGGCGATCGCCAGCGCCACCAACAATCCGTTCTATGTCGAGATGCTCGACGTGCTCGGCCGGCGCGCCATTCCTTGCGACGTGACATCGCCGTGGTCGACCGAACTCGCCCAGTCCGACGCCTATCAGCGCGGCCTGCAAGACGAGCATCTGGTGATCCTGAACGCCATTACATCAGGCGATGCCGAGTCCGCGCGCGAAGCGATGCGCGCGCATCTCAGCGCCAGCCAGCAGCGCTATCGCGAGCGCCTGCATGCACGTCAGATTTTTTATGCCGATTCGGTCAAGGCCGCGGCAACCGAATGACCAATGAGGCAGCCCAATGGGACAGCAATGAATCACACTGACAATCACACCGACTTCACCTCGCGCTTCGCCATCGACCCTGTTACCGCCGCGGCGATGGGGACGGACGAGCTCCGCCACAATTTTCTGATCGAAGGCCTGTTCCAGCTCGGCCGCATCGGCCTGACCTATACGCATTACGACCGCATGATCGTTGGCGGCGCCATGCCTGCCGGGACACCGCTTCCGCTGCAGGCGATCAAGCCGACCGGGACAAAGAACTTTCTCGATCGCCGCGAAATGATCGCCGTCAACATCGGCGGCGCCGGCATCGTCAAAGCCGGCGGCCAGTCCTACGAGCTGCAGCCCCGCGACATGCTGTATCTCGGCATGGGCGCCAATGAGGTGTCATTCGCCTCAGTCAATCCAGCCGGGCCGGCCAAGTTCTATCTGCTCAGCGCGCCGGCGCATCAGAGCCATCCCAGCCAGCTGATCCGCATCGGCGATGCCAAGCGCCTCGACCTCGGCAGCCAGGCGACCTGCAACGAGCGTTCGATCTTCCAGTTCATCCATGCCGAGGGTGTGAAGACCTGCCAACTCGTCGTCGGCATGACCCAACTCGCCCCAGGTTCGGTCTGGAACACCATGCCGTGCCATGTGCATGACCGGCGCATGGAGGCTTATCTCTATTTCGACCTGCCGGAGACGGCGCGTGTGTTTCATTTCATGGGCGAGCCTGACGAGACACGCCATCTCGTCATGCGCAACGAGGAAGCGGTGCTGTCGCCGGGCTGGTCGATCCATTCGGGCGCCGGCACCTCCAACTACGCCTTCATCTGGGCGATGGCAGGCGACAATGTCGACTATACGGATGTCGACCCGGTAGCGATGGAAGAGCTGCGATGAGCGACCTCTCGGCTTTCAGCCTGGCCGGCAAGCGCATTCTCGTCACCGGCGCCAACACCGGAATCGGCCAAGGCATCGCCCTGTCGATCGCGCGCGCCGGTGGTGCGGTGGTCGGCGTCGGCCGCTCTGCAATGGATGAGACCGCGGAAAAGATCGGCGCGGCGGGCGGACGCTTCGAGGCGGTGCGCTGCGACCTTGCCGACCACGCCGCCGCCCAGGCGATGCTCGATCGCGTCTGTGACGAAACCGGGCCGCTCGACGGGCTGGTCAACAATGCCGGGATCATCCGGCGCGCCGACGCCGTCGATTTGACGCAGGGCGATTGGGACGATGTCATAGACGTCAATCTGAAGACGGTGTTTTTTCTCAGCCAGAGCTTTGCCCGGCGCGTGCTTGCCGATCCCGAACGGCGCGGCAAGATCGTCAACATCGCCTCGGTGCTGAGCTTCCAGGGCGGCATCCGCGTCGCCTCCTACACCGCCTCGAAACATGGCGTGGTCGGCATCACCCGGTTGCTGGCCTGCGAATGGGCGTCGAAGGGCATCAACGTCAACAGCATTGCGCCCGGTTACATCGAAACCAACAACACCGAGGCGCTGCGTGCCGATCCTGACCGCAGCACCGCCATTCTGGCCCGCATTCCGGCCGGGCGCTGGGGCGGGCCGGAAGACATCGGCGACGCGGCCGTCTTCCTGCTGGCGCCGGCGTCAAACTACATGCATGGCGCGGTGGTGCCGGTGGACGGCGGCTGGCTGGCGCGATGAGGAGCATGACGAGGATGTGGCGATGACCGGAACGAAGATCTTTGCGCATGCCGGCGAGGGCGCGTGGACGCCGACCCCTGATGGCAATCGCAGACGTGTGCTGCTGCACACCGACGAATTGATGATGGTCGAGTTCGGTTTCGACAAGGGCGGTGTCGGCGCGCTGCATTCGCACCCGCATGTCCAGGCGAGCTATGTCGCCGAAGGCCGCTTCGAGGTCACCATCGACGGCACGACCGAGATCCTGGAAACGGGAAGCAGCTTCATTGTCCCTTCCAATTTGATCCACGGCGTCAAGGCGCTCGAGGCCGGCCGCCTCGTCGACAGTTTTACACCGCACCGCGCCGATTTCCTCCACTGACAGTACGAGAACGCCCGCAGGTCACCTGCAGCGGCATGCATATCCCGCAAACGAAAAGCCCGCGCCTCCGGAGAGACGCGGGCGTGTTGCCTGGGCGCTTGTGGCGCCGCGGTACTCAAAACATCACCGCAGGACCTGACCCTGCCGAATCATGGTGAAGATAGGATTAATCGGCCCGAGCCGTTGCGCGATATTCACAGCCAAAGTGAATAGAGGCTGGAATCACGCTCACATATCCGCCAATGAGGGGATAACCTTTCAGACGGCGCCGACGGAGACAGGACTTGAGGAGCGTTCGAATGTTCGAATCGGCTGTCCGGGCGGTCACCCGACGATTCGCCAGAGAGCTTTGGCAGGTCACGTCGCCGCTGCCTCGGGCCGTTCCCCCACTGCCTTTTCGGGCAGCGCCGATCATAGAAATTCCCTGATGCAGGCAGCGGCGGCGAGCGTCCGGGCGGAGGATCCCAAGCGGCGCGTCCTGAAGGACGTGTTCGGCTTCGACGATTTTCGTCCCGGCCAGGACGCGGTGACGGAGGCGCTGCTGGCCGGGCGCCACGTGCTGGCCGTCATGCCGACCGGCGCCGGCAAATCGCTCTGCTACCAGGTCCCGGCGCTGGTCCTGGGCGGCCTCACCATTGTCGTTTCGCCGCTGGTGGCGCTGATGCAGGACCAGGTCGCCGCATTGCGTCTTGCCGGCGTGGCCGCCGATACGATCAATTCCTCGCTCGACCGCGATGCCAATGTCGCCGCATGGCGTCGCGTTGCGGCGGGCCAGACGCGCCTGCTCTATCTTGCACCGGAGCGGCTGATGACCGCGCGGATGCTCGAGGCGCTGGCCAGGCTCGATATCCGGCTGATCGCTGTCGACGAGGCGCATTGCATCTCCCAGTGGGGGCCGTCGTTCCGGCGCGAATATGAAGAGTTGTCGCGGCTGCGCGACCTTTTCCCTGATGTGCCGATCATTGCGCTGACGGCGACAGCGGACGAGGCGACGCGCACCGACATCGCCGGACAGCTGTTCGCCGGGCGCGTCGAAACCCTGGTGCTGGGTTTCGACCGGCCGAACATCAAGCTTGGCGTCGAGGCCAAGCAGGACAGCAAGCGCCAATTGCTGGGCTTCGTGCAGCGTCATGCCGGCCGCAGCGGGATCGTCTATTGCCTGTCGCGCAAGAAGACGGAAGAGATGGCGGCGTTCCTTGAGAAGAACGGCGTGCGCGCCCTGGCCTATCATGCCGGCATGAGCAAGGAGGCACGTGAAGCAAATCAAAACGCTTTCATGACCTTGTTGGGCGTGGTGATGGTGGCGACCATCGCCTTCGGCATGGGGATCGACAAGCCTGACGTCGCCTATGTCTTCCACACCGACCTGCCGGGCAGCCTCGAAGCCTATTATCAGGAGATCGGCCGCGCCGGCCGCGACGGGCGGGCTGCCGAGGCACATATGCTCTTCGGTCTCGGCGACATCCGGATGCGGCGGCTTTTCATCGACGACGAGGACGCGCCAGCGGAACATAAAAGGCGCGCGCATGGCCGGCTCGATACGCTGATCGGCTATTGCGAAACGGCCCAGTGCCGTCGCCAGATCCTGCTTGGCTATTTCGGCGAGAGAGCAATGCCTTGCGGCAATTGCGACAACTGCCTTGACCAGACGCCGCATGCGGATGGCGAGGCGGAGGCGCGGATCGTCTTCGCGGCTATTGCGCAGATCGGCGAGCGTTTTGGCGCTGGCCATATCGTCGATGTTCTGCTCGGCCATGAGACCGAGAAGGCACTGGCCAGGAACCACCACAGGCTTGCCAGCTTCGGGACCGGTGTGGCGCGCAAGAAAGATGTCTGGCAGTCGCTGATCCGCCAACTCGTCGCGGGAGGGTTTCTGACTTTGGACTCAGGCGGCCATGGCGGCCTTGCCATCGCGGAAAAGGGCCGTGAGCTGGCCCGTGGCGAGGTCCCGTTCCGGTATCGCGTAGAGGTGCGGAACCGCGCGTCGCGTGGCAAGACACGTCCCACCCCGGACGTTGCCGCGGGCACGGAAGACCTGGATACCGCGCTCTTGGCCACGCTCAAGGCGGTTCGGCTGCGACTCGCCCGGGAGCGCCAGGTGCCGGCTTTCGTCATCTTCTCCGATCGCACACTGATCGATATGGCCGAACGCTGCCCGCGCGACCTCGACGCCTTCGCCGCAGTCAACGGCGTCGGCGCCGCAAAACTCAGGGAATTTGGCGAGATTTTCCTCGGCGCAATCGCTGCGCACCAATCCCGTGGATCGGCCTGAGACGGCCAAAGATCAAATCCGCGGTGCTGCAGCAGGTCAGTTTGCGAGACAGCATTTCTTCGCTTTCTTGCCGCTGCCACAGGGACATGGATCATTTCGTCCGACATGGCGCAAAGGATTTGTGACCGGCGCTGTCAGGCCCGACAACTCGTCGAGCCAAGTTTGTTCCGGCAAGGGCGATCGCAAATCTTCCTCGTCAGGATACCCTGTGTGGCGGCTCCATTCCACCGCTTCAAGCACATCGTCGATATAGCCGAGACCGGCGCGCTTGAATCGGTCGATATCGTTCGGGCTTTGCTCGGCTGCCAGGAGATCGTCTTCGAAATCACTGAGTTCAAGCATGCCCATTGGTACGCGGCCCTGGTCCCAGGCGGCGCTATGAACCAGCGGCGCCAGGTCGCGCAAGCCAAGCCGGGAGACCGAAATCGAGCGCCGCAATGCTCCCGGCTACGATACGGCCGCCGGTCTTCTGCTCGACCTCAAGGCGATCGCCGAGGAGCGGGGGATGGTTGGCGAGTTCGCCCACCGGCTGCAGGCGATCCGCGAACGGCATATCCGCAAGGGGCGCTTCATCGAACGGCTGAAGCCAATAGGATAGCATGGCACGCAATAGCAGCAAGACACAGCCGGTGTCGTAGCCCGGCGGGCTTTCCGAAGAGAACTGGTCAAAGCTCGCCCTCTGCAATAGGTTACATGTAACCACTAGCAGGAGAATCGTCATGGCCTCGCCATCGAAGCCTAAGTCCTCGGGCCTGAAGGTGCGGGAACATCGTGAACGTCTGCGCCGGCAAGGTCTGCGCCCGATACAGATTTGGGTGCCGGACGTGCGTGCGCCGGCCTTCCGTTCGGAAGCGCATCGCCAGTCACTGGCGGTTGCGGCAAGCGCCCATGCAAGCGAGGATCAGGCGTTCATTGATATGATTTCCGATTGGGACGCGATATCGGATTGGGGTGATGAATGAAGCGTGGCGATATCTGGACGGTCGCCGGCGGCACGGATTACGCCGGCAAACCGCGCCCTGTCGTCATCATACAGGATGACAGTTTCGATGCGACGGATTTGATCACCATCTGCGGCTGCACGACCGACGAGACGGACGCGCCATTGTTCCGTCTGTCCGTCGAACCGAACGAGCGCAACGGGCTGCTCACCGTCTGCCGACTGATGGTGGACAAGATCACCACGGTCCCAAAGTCCAAGATCGGCGCAAATATCGGGCGGTTAGACGACGCGGACATCCTGCGCCTCAATCAGGCCGTTATCGTTTTCCTCGGCTTGGCAGTGTCGCCGAGACTGAAGCCGTGACGGTGAGGATGACAGAATCCACGGAGCCGTCGAGCCTCGGCTGTAATACTGCGAAATCGATCATTTTCAGCCTTCGGCAGCAGGCTCTCACGCCGATGCCGCAATCAGCACCTGCTTCGTCTCACAGCTGCGATCCCGGCCTCCTGCTGCTGCAATTGCTCGATTTTCGCGTTCTGGCGGACAGTGACGGTAGTGGCGACACGCCGGGCTCCCCATAGCCAGTTCGGAATGTTGGTTTTCGCGACTTTGCCCCGGGTGATCGCGGTCGCCGACAGCTCCTTGGCGACTTCGCCCATGGCCACGTTGAGTTCGACGCAACTCATTCTGTCGTATTTCGCGGCATCAAAGGATGCATGGAAGGGCGATGCGCAACCTCCGACAAACACGAGGCTGCATATCAGGGACGTGGCTGGCGAGATGGCTTTCATTTTATCAAGCAGATTTGGCGCCGGACGGGCGAATGAGGCATGTGAAGCTCTACAACACTCTGCTCTGGGCGTCATTCCCCTATTCATCCTCGAAGAATTTCGAGAGAGCCGCTGCGGTCTGGTGAGGGTGCTCTTCTGGAAAGAAGTGCCCGCCCGGAACGGGACCTCCTTCAACTCTGTCGGCCCATTTCCTCCAGATAGCCAGCGGGCCGCCTTCCTCCGCATACCAGGTCTCGAGGCCGCCCTGGCTACTCCACTGTGCCAGGAGCGGACACTTGATGCGACGACCGTTTGTCTGGTCCAGCGCGTCATGTTCACGATCGATCGTGGCAGCGGCCCGATACTCTTCGCAAATCGCATGAATATGAACGGGATCGCGAAGCGCCTTGACATAGGCCTCCCTGATCGTTGCAGAGAACATTTCTGCCGGCGATCCCCACTGCACAATCGCATTGTCGACGATGGCATCGGGCGCCGCGCCTATCAGTCGCTCCGGCAGCGGTTCCGGTTGCGCAAGAAGGCTCCAAGGCCAGAAGCCGAGAGCCAGTCTGGCGTCAGCCCTGTCCCACGCGGCGGCGGTCGGGATGACGTCGAGGACCGCGACCTTGGATATCTCATCTGGGTGATCGAGCGCCAGACGATAGGCGACCCGCCCGCCGCGGTCGTGTCCGGCAACCATGAACTGCCCAAACCCGAGCTGCTGCATGACTTGAACCATGTCTCCGGCCATGGCGCGTTTGGCGTATGGGCTATGCTCGGCAGAGGAGACCGGGCAGCCGCTTTGCCCATAGCCTCGAAGATCGGCGACGACGACTGTGAAGCGGGGCGCCAAGGCCACGGCAATATCCCTCCACATCAGATGCGTTTCGGGAAAACCATGAAGCAGTAGCAGCGGCGGACCGGTTCCGCCGACCCTTGCGAAAATGGTCGTGTCGTCCAGTTGCAAGCTGGTGGCCCTGAAACCTGCAAACACCGTTTTTCTCCTCGGTGTGCCTCAGGCGACAACGCACAAGGTGGCAGAAGGATCACGGTCGGCTGCTTTGCCTGAATTTGTGGCGGCCCTGGAATTCTCCTCAATTGCCAGGTACGGAAGCTGCGGCCACTGATATTTCGATCGGCGCACCCCATATAGCGCCAGAGTGTCGCTTGAGGATTTGCCATGATGATTTCGCGTTCGAGCCGGTTTGCCGTTTTGTTTGCAGGACTGTTCCTGGCTTTTTCCATGGTCACGGCCGATTACGCCGAGGCGCGGCGTGGCGGCAGCTTCGGCAGCCGCGGCACGCGTACGTTCCAGTCTGTCCCGCCGACCAGGACGGCGCCACAGCCGGCCGCGTCGGTCGAGCGCTCGATGACGCCCAACACCGCAACCAACAATGCGGCGCGCCAGACACCGGCAGCCCAACGACCGGGGATGTTCAGCGGCCTCGGCGGTTCGATGATGCGCGGCCTGCTGCTCGGCGGTCTGATCGGACTTCTTTTGGGCCAGGGGTTCGGCGGCTTGGCTGGCATGTTGGGCCTGCTGCTGCAAGGACTGCTGATCGGCGGCGCGATCATGCTGATCATCCGCTTTTTCCGGTCGCAATCGGCACGCAACCAGGCGCCTGCCATGGCCGGTGTGCCGCGGAGCATGGACAATTTTGGACGAAACGCGGCAACCCAGCGCGAGGCGGCCAACGTCTCATCTTTCCCCATTCCAGGCATCGGGTCTGGATTTGGCCGGACGGCTCCAGCTAACGATCAAATTACAATGACGCCGGACGATCTCGATACATTCCAGCAACGGCTGACCGAAATTCAGGAAGCGTTCGGGCGTGAAGACCATGCTGGCTTGCGCCGGCTGGCGACCCCCGAGATGGTGTCGTACCTGTCCGAAGAACTTGCCGACAATGCCAAGAACGGCATCAGGAACGAGGTGTCGAACGTCAGCCTGCTGGAGGCCGATATTGCGGAGAGCTGGCGGGAAGACGATCGCGACTACGCGACGGCTGCCTTGCGCTACGAGTCTCTTGACGTGATGCGTGATCGCGCCAGCGGCAAGATCGTCGCCGGCGAAGCCGACCGGCCGACGGAAACAACCGAACTGTGGACCTTCACGCGCCAGAACGGCGGCGACTGGAAGCTCGCGGCAATACAGCAGCCCTGACTGATACGCAGCAGCCTCGGCCGTTCACGTCCTCTGGCGAGCCATGATGTATGGACGGTTGTCGTCGCCCTTCGTTGCGTGCGTGGCTTTCAGTGGCAGAACGTCGAGCCCGCGGCATCGATAGTTACGCGCGATGGCGCAGAGCATCGACCAGGGCAACGAAAGCAGGCGAGGATTGCCGGCGGCTCGGATAATAGAGATGGTAGCCATCCCAATAGGGCGACCATCCTTCCAGGACCCGCGCCAGCCGACCTTTGGCAATGTGAGGAAGGGCCATTTCTTCCGGAACATAGCCGAGGCCGCGGCCGGCCAGCGCGGCGTCCAGGACATGAAAGATGTTGTTCAAGACGAGCTGCCCATCGACGCGAATTTTGATCTCGCGGCCGTTCTCCTCGAACTCCCACACATAAAGAGCCCCGGACGTTGGAAAACGGTAGTTGATGCAATTGTGCTGCACGAGGTCCTGCGGCTTCTCCGGCGCGGGATGCTCGGCAAAGTAGGATTCTTCGCCGACGACCGCGAACCGGAAATCCGGTCCGATGCGAGCCGAGATCATGTCTTTCGCAAGCTGCTCGCCCATGCGAATCCCGGCGTCGAAGCGCTCCGTCACGATGTCGGTGAGGCCGTTGTCGAGCAGGAGTTCGACCTTGATGTCGGGATATTTCGGGAGAAAGCGTTTCAGCTTGGGCCAAAGGATGCTGCTGATTGCATAGTCGGGCGCTGACAGCCGGATGGTTCCGGCGGGCTTTTCTCTCAGTTCGTTCAGGGCATCGACCTCGATTTCGATCTGGTCAAAGTGCGGCCCAATCCGCTGCAAAAGCCTCTCTCCCGCCTCTGTGGGAGCCACCGCGCGGGTCGTGCGTGTGAGCAGGCGAACGCCAAGCCGCGCTTCGAGTTGACGGATGGTGTGGCTTAGCGCCGATTGCGATATGCCGAACCGGGCTGCGGCGCGCGTAAAGCTGCGCTCCCGAGCAACGGCCAGGAACGCGAGCAGATCGTTGACATTCTGCCGCGGCACTCATGAATCCTTGTGATAGCCAGACCTCGATCATACCGGATAAATCGAAGGCGAATACAGAGACTTCATTGAGCTGCGGCTATTCAATCCGCCGCTCGCCCCGGCGACGAACTACGAGCGGATTGCGCAGGTTTCAGTCGGTGCGTTCAACGCGGATGGTGACGGGACCGGGACGATCAAAGATCGAGACATCGCCAGTGACCTGCCCGAGCCTGATGATGCCGGGCGCCGGGAGGCGGCCGCTCCGATAGTAGATCACGAAATGATCGGAACTCCACAACCCAAGCGTGCCGACAGAGAAGTCGCGCTGCCGCGCCAGGTCGGGCAAGGCGGAAGGCAGATTGCCGGTCTTTTCCTGGCGCAGATGATCGAACATCTCGATCGTGAGCGGAAGCATCTGCGCCAGAGATCTTGCGGCCTCGTTATCGGCGAGATCGGCTGTGACCTCGCCCCAATCCGAAGAAATGCGAATGCGTTCTTGAGCCATGGCAGATCCAGCCGTTCCGAGTGCGATAACAGCGGAACTCAGCATTAGTTTCAGCATTCCGTGGTACCTCCCGATCCATGCTGATGGAGCCTGTGCCGTCCGGCACAGGCTCCATCGCGCCGCTCACGCGGAGAGGTGCTGATTGAAGAAGCTGGTCAGCTTGTCGAACGGGATCAGGTCGACGCGATCGTAGAGGTCGACATGCCCGGCGCCGGAAACCCACACAAGCTCCTTCGGCTCGGCCGCTCGCTGGTAGGCATCCTCGCTGAACTCGCGGGAGTGAGCCTGATCGCCGGCGATGAACAGCATCGGGCGCGGCGAGATCGTCTCGATGTCGTTGAACGGGTAAAAATTCATGAACTTGACATTGCTCGCCAGCGTCGGATGCGTGGTGATCTGCGGGTTTGCGCTGGCGGGCGTGAATTCACCCCGCGGCGTGCGGTAGAAGTCATAGAATTCCCGTTGGATCGGATGGGTGTCGGCGGTCAGCTCATGCACCGTGCCGCTGGTATATTCGACCTCGCCGCCTTCAAACTCTGCCCAGCGCCGCTCGGCAGCTGCAGCAATGGCCTGCTTGCGCTGCTCGACGCTCAGCGAATGGTTAAGCGCGTTGCGGTTGGCGGCCCCCATGTCGTACATGCTGACGGTCGCGACGGCGCGCATCCGCGGGTCGATCTTGGCCGCGCTGATGACGAAGCTGCCGCTGCCGCAGACGCCGATCGCGCCGATGCGGTTTCTGTCGACGAATGGCCGTGTCCCCAGGAAATCGACCGCAGCGCTGAATGCTTCGGCGTAGACATCCGGCGAAACGATCTGGCGGGCCTCGCCCTCGCTCTCGCCCCAGAACGGCAGGTCGATGGACATGGCGACGAAGCCCTGTTCGGCCATCCTGGTGGCATAAAGATTTGCGCTCTGCTCCTTCACCGCACCCATGGGATGCCCGACGACGAGCGCCGGATGGCGCGCATTGCGGTCGAGGTCGTTGGGAATGAACAGATTGCCCGCGACGTTCATCTGGTATTGGCTCTTGAAGGCAATCTTTTCGAGCGTCACCTTATCGCTGGTGTAGAAGTTGTTGGCACCGTTTGACATGTCTTGAGCCTTTGCGAAGGAGATGCTGAACAGCGACGCCGCACCGAGCGCGGCAACGCCGGCGCCGGTCAGCTTCAGGAGATCACGCCGGCCAAAGTCGACACTGGACTGCGCCGTGTTCTCGATTCCGATCTGCTTGGTCATGCCTGTCTCCTTTGATCGTCCTGAACTGTCGCTGGCCTGCCGGGCCATGCTCATTTCCTCGGCATGCGCGGCAGTGTTGCGAATGTCCAAATAGAATAGCGACGACGCCGGCGATCGATTAGGCGGCAAAATCCGCATGTCGTCGTGAAATGGATTCACCAATCGCAGAGGGCAAGGCAGGTCTCGAAGACGAACAAATCCATCACCGCTGCAGCCGAATCTGCGTGCGCGGAAAGAAGATCCCTGGATATCACCAACTTTTGCGTCTGATCTTCGGGACGCAATTCCCCCTGGATTCAAGCGGCCGATCTGTGGCGAAACTTCGAATTTCAGGGACGCAGCGTGCGTAAATACACCGCTGGTTGCCGTCCAGCCTTCCACGACCGCGACATCCTCGTCACCGCCTGCGGCCGCATCTGTATGCATAGGAAGAAGATCAACGTCTCGACCGTCCTCGCCGGTCAGAGGCTCGGAATCAAGGAAGTCGACGATGGCATTTGGCTGTTGAGCTTCATGCACTATGATCTGGGATATATCGACCTTGAACAGAGAACATTGCAGACCATCGACAACCCGTTCGGCACGAGGTTGTCACCCATGTCTTAGGTACATTCTGTTACCTATGTCTCCGGGCTGGACAAAAGCAGGATGGCGGAGAGGGAGACCTTCTGTGGCGAATAGGATGCTAATGATTTCAATGACTTAGCTGTTTTGACAGAGCTAAAACCAGAGCTAAAACCAGAGCAAATTTGGCTCACAACCTCGCGCTTTGCCAGGGTGTGACTATACTAATCGCCTGGCAGTGCTCGTCTATCAAGCCGGGCAATACGCGGCGGGAAAACAGAGTGTCACCACCTCTCAACATGAGAGCAGAGACTTACAAGCGGTTATCATCGCAACGCCGCCTTTCCGGCGCCGATTTTCCTCTCAAACCGGACCTTCCTCGCTATCCAGCGTTCAATGACCCGTTGGTGACCTTCGTTCGTCGTGCCGCGACCGCTTAGCGCCGATGTCGGCCGTTCTGGGTGACTTTGCCGCTGCCCAAAAGGAGACGTCACCGGCGGAATGCGTTGTCAGACTGACGCTCGAGAAGTTGATCATGCGAGAGGCTGCCTCGCGAAACTATTAAGCCTCCGCCGTCGCTGTCGCGTCCCCCATGTAATGGCGAAATTCTCGATCTCGGAACGCTTTGCTCGGATCGTTCTCGGCGAAGTATCGATCGACCCAGCGCAAGAAACCACAAAGCCGGGCTCATGAAGAGGCGTGGACCTCCGCCATCGCCCCGCCCACTTTCTTGGCGCCCGCTTCTTGGTATGACCACTGTGGACAAGATCACTGCGATGTTGCGATCTGAGGGCTACCGACATGGCCACCCCACATCTGTGCTCGATTCTTTGGTTATGCCGGAAGCTAGTGGTCAAAATCTGACACTTGGTACCGGAGCCGTAGGGCCGCTCAGGGTGGAATCTTGCCGTCTGAGCTGACTACCGGAATGTGAAGCTAGCGCCATGAGCCGCCGTTCCCGGCGGATCTCCGGACCGGACGTTCACGCTCCGGCAGGTGTCGGACCCTTTGCCGACATCGGCAGCGCCCCGGCTTGCGGCGGAATCGGGCGTCAAACGAGAGGACGACTGCAACGTCTGTACCGTATCGCGGTGAAGATCGCGATCTTCAGCGACAAGCATTGTCGGAACTCCCCCGCAGTCAGCCGGCCTTCACGCCGCGCCCTCCGGATCGTCCTCGCCGCGCCATCGGATATGCTTCGACTTCGCTAGCTTCAACAAATCATCGGCTTCCGAGTTCAGGTGCTGGGCGGCTTCGCGCAGCGCGAATCCTGGCGTCGGGGAAATAGGTTTGCGCCTTGGCCTCATTGCTGCGCTTCCTCCATGGCCTTCCTGTTACCAATCAGCCGCTCGGCGGTGGCAAAAGCGCGCTGCCATTGTTCCAGCTCGCCCGGCCGCAAGGGCTCGTCCCACGGCAATAGCTCCTCAAACGCCGAGCACCAGGTGATGTTGAACGCACACGGGAGGAGAAGGTCGTGCGCCAGCATTACGCCTTTCTGGTCGACGATGCCGAATTCGAACAGATATTCAACCGCATCCGCGAACGGAACTTGCCTTACTGGGCTGACCCCGGCCAACGAAAGCCGGGGGAGACCAACGACCACGACGGTGGGCGCGGTCTCTACTTTGAAGACCCGAACGGGCATCTGCTCGAAATCATCACGCGTCCGTACGGCAGCGGCGGCTGGAATCCGTGAGCGTCGCGCCAAGGGAGCCGGCCCGATGGCAATCACCGCCGTCGAACCCTCCCAATCTGAGGAATCGGTGTGTCACTCCTGGCGCGACTGAGCCGTTGGCGAACCGGGCAATAGACCCGTTCCGGCCGTTCGGAGCCGAGCGCCCTTTACAAACCGGCTAGCTGATTGATCTTCGCTGCCATGATGAAATCGTTCTCGTGCAGGCCCCTGATCTTATGGGTCTGCAGCGAGATTTCCGCGTAGCCCCAGCCGAAGCAGATGTCCGGATGGTGCCCCTCCTCTTCCGCCAACCGGCCGACCTCGTCGACGAAGGTGAGTGCTTCCCGGAAGTCCGCGAACTTAAATTGCGGCGTATCAGGTGTCCCGCCTCCAGAAGATCCCAGCCGGGCGTCTGGGAAAGATATCCGCCGGCTTCCTTCTCGGTCAGCGGCGGTATGCCGCCGCGGCAGGGCGTACAGGTTTTCTGGGCAATGCTCTCTGCCATGACGATCTCCCTTATTGCACATCGGGGTTCCAGATGCAGCGACCACTGTTTACCGCACCCGATATTTGCTCGCATAGTGCTTGCGGAGAAACTTGCGAATCTGCTCGGCAAGGCGCTTGTTGTCGGTCTCCCTCGGCCGATCGCTGTGCTTTTGTGGACTCAGTCGATCGGTGCGCTGGCTCTGTTTTGGGTGTTTGTGCATCTCAAATCACCTGCGGCAACGGGGCCGCCTTCCGTTCAAGAGACGATCTCGACCGGGGGCCGCCGATCGCGAGCCCGAACCGAGGACGCTCTCTGGCCACCAGCGACGGCGACTTGTCTGTATCGCCCGGTCACGCCAGCCAGCGGATCTTGATACCCATCGGTCGCTTCATCGACGGCGTTGCGAAAATCCATTTCCACATGACCTTTATGGCGCAGGTATTGTGAACGGCAAGCTCAAGCCCGAACAGAACCGGTTTGCGCCGCCGATCCTAGCCGCCGGATTGGGTCAGTAAACGGCGAACTCGCGCCACTTCCGGTCGTTCATGACGAATCTCCGAACCGGACGTTCGCGCTAGGCCCGGAATCGACCCCATAGCTGCCGTTCCCGCGATACAAAGAGCTGTTGCAAGCTGGCATCAGCTGGAGCCGACGCTGAACCGTTGCGGAACTCGTCGCGGAACCATAATCTTGGGCACTGATGTGAGCCCGTGATACTGCGCGAGGTCCCGCAATGGCTTACGAGGCCGCCAAAAGACGGTTGTTCCGAAAACTCGACAACTATCTACTGCATGTGAGCGATCTTGACGAAGCCATATCCTTTTATCGGGATCGGCTCGGCCATGCCCTCATCTGGCGGGACGCGGAAGCTGCCGGCTTCGCGTTGCCTGAAGCAGATGCAGAACTAGTAGTTCATCTTCGTATTGGTCCAGAGACTGATATTCTGGTTGATGATGTGGACACGGCATTTCGAGAATTTTTGGCAGCGGGCGGAACGGCAGTGGAACCGCCGTTCGACATCGCGATCGGACGATGCGCCAACCCTTTCGGCAACGTGCTTGTAATATTGGATCAATCGAAGGGAACGTTCACGACGGACGCGGAGCAGAAATGTTATCGGCGTAGAGCCCGCGGGTAATCCAACCTGAACGTCGGGCTCTCAGTCGTATTGGCACTCGTGGTGGGCCCGTTGCTGACAGTCAGCCTTGGGGCCGGAAGCGGAATGGCGGCTTTTGACGTCCGAAGAACGATAGCGGACGTTCAGCCCAGTGGGACCAAGGTCTGAAGCTGACCCCTTGGAGACCTTCGTTCTCCGCGATGCGAATGGCAGCTTCGCGCAGCATTCCGGCCGTTCAGGATGCCCTTGCGACTGCCTGAAAGCAGACTTCGCCGACGGCGAAGTTGGAGGTCGAGGTTGCGCCATTTCTTGACATTCCCGGCGCTTCTCCGAAGCTGACCTTCGCGCAAAGGCTCGAGTCGACCCTGTGCGGACGTACGTTTTGTCGAGGGCGAATTCACGCCGATGACCCTGACCGGACCTTCCTGCCGCCAATAGGCATCTCGGAAACGAACGTTCAGCCGAACCAGCACTCATGACCCAATCACGACAGCCGAAATCACAGCGGCAGAGCATCGAAAGACCGCTCCTGGCGCGACCTTCCCGTTCGGAATGATCCGAGGCGGTCATGCCCCAGTGGCAAATTCCAACGTCTCCGGGACCAGCTTTCTTAATATCGCCAATGGGCCACGATTTTTGGCAGAAGGAGAGAGAGGGAGCCTGAGCTGCCGAGCTCCGCTTCCGTTGATGTGGTTTGCATTTATCCGCGTGAGGTAAAGCTCGCGCTTCTATTCCGGGCAACAAGGGTGTGCGAGGTGCAAAGTAGCCGGCTGAGCCGCATTTCACTTCTTGCGCGGATCGTCAGCCGGGTTGATGTAAGTAATACGAAACGGTCCGACGAAATGAACCTCGATGATAGTCTCTTCGCTTCCCGTCCAGACGTAATGCGCTTGATTTGCTGGCAGCGCGTGGAAGGCTCCGGGTTTTAGCAGGTCGTCAGTCTTTTCGCCCTTTTCGCCGACTCCAAAGCCAATGCTACCGCTGACCAGGGTGATGGTCTCGGCATACGGGTGAGTGTGGGGCGGAATCTGATAGTTGGGCGGAAACTTGGAGCGTGTGACAACCACTTCGCCAGTCTTTGTCGGATCGCCCGTCAAGACAGCGACTTTAGCCCCTTTTGGCACGCTAGGATTATCCTTCCATACCAGCTTGTCAGGCGTAAGCAGGGTCACATCCATATCGTCCGCGAATGCCGAACCTCCACATACGGTCAAAACTGCTGCAACTGTAATACCGAAGGCAAGTGTGGATCTGCGATTCATAGATTTCATCGCTTCCTCCATTTAGCATGTGCGTGGTGCGCACGAACAAATCATCCAGAGCCCGACCCGACCAATTGTCAAATCAACTGATCGGTGGTCGCCATCCCAGCCAACCCCCACCGTCGGGAATCGGGGCGTGAGGCGACCTTACCTGTTCCCGCTGTGTAGGTCAGGATATGGCGCGACCACGACCTCCAACGTGGCCCCAGGCAAGGTCTGCTTTCAGGCGGTGGCAAAGCTGACCTCAACGGCCGACATGGGTCACGGATTGTCGTAGCGCTGCCCAGAAGGAAGGGCATGGAAGGGTCGATTCTTGCCGTCCACCGGTACCAAGTGTCAGACTTTCACCACTAGGGCAGACTGGTTCGCGATCTGCGTGGTTCGCGTGCGTTGGTCGAGGCGGCGATCAACCGCTACATCCCGGCAAGCTGGCCCGCTGAGCACGAAGCGCGGCTGGCTCCGCATCGACAGGCTGCCCGCGATGCGTTCGCGGCGCTGATCGCGGTCAGGTCATGACTCAGGCAAGCTCGACCTCGCCGGCAGGACCTTCGCCACCGTTGCCGAATCCGGCGTTAACATTGCCGCCATTGCCCGCCGTTGTCAGCGCGCGACGCTGCCGCTGCCTCCGACGCTGCCGCTACCGCTGACGCTGCCGCTGCCGTCAATGCTGCCGCTGCCGCCGATGCTGCCGCTGCCGCCGATGCTGCCGCTGCCGCTGATGCTGCCGGTGCCGCTGCCGCCGATGC
>NZ_AZUX01000027.1:0-87556 GCF_000513915.1 Mesorhizobium sp. WSM2561 | reverse complement strand
GCGCGCCGATCCACCTTCTCCCACAAGGGGAGAAGGAAAGGCCGCACAGTGGACGTCACGCAACGATGACGATCACCGACAGCAAGCCGAACAGTCCCATCAGCAGAAAGTCGGCAACCCGATAGAGTCTTAGCGCTCGCCTGATGTCCACGCTCTCGACATCGCGGCGGCCGCCTTCACCCATGAACGCGTCGTCGACCATGACGCCGTCGTAGGAGCGCGGCCCGGCCAGCGCCAGGCCGAGCGCGCCGGCCATCGCGGCCTCAGGCCAGCCGGCATTCGGCGAGCGGTGCTTTTTCGCGTCGCGCTGCACGGTGCGCCAGGCGTTGCCGGCATCGGCGTCTTTGACGAGGAAGGCGGCCAGCACGATGAGCAGCGCGGTAAGCCGCGACGCCGGCAGGTTGATCAGATCGTCGAAGCGCGCCGCCGCCCTGCCGAAGGCCTCGTGGCGCGGCGTGCGGTGGCCGATCATCGAATCGGCGGTGTTGGCGGCCTTGTAGGCGACGCCGCCGGCCAGCCCGCCGACGCCGATCCAGAAGACCGGCGCGACGACGCCGTCGGAAAAATTCTCGGCCAGGCTTTCGATCGCCGCGCGGCAGACGCCGGCTCTGTCAAGCTTTTCCGGATCGCGGCCAACTATCTGCGAGACGGCAACACGACCGATGTCGAGTCCGCCATTGTCGAGCCCGTCGGCCACCGCCTCGACATGCTCGGTCAGGCTCTTCTGCGACAGCAGTGATGTCGCCAGGAGCGCGGTGAGGATCAATCCGGCTGGAATGCCCGCAAGCATGGTTTCCACCGCGAAAGCGATGGTGGCCGGCACAAGCACGATGATCAGCAGCGCATGAACACCGCGCCGGCGGCGCAGGGCGTCGGAATCAGCATCGCGGTTGAGCCTGCGGTCGAGAAAGGATATCAGCCTGCCGAACCAGGTGACGGGATGGCCGATGGCGCCAAGCAGCCAGCTGGGATAGCCGACAGCGAATTCAACAAGCAGTGACAGGAAAGCGATCAGGATCGACATGAAGTCTCTTGATGGAGCGGCGGCAGTGGTGGATCACGGCGGAAGCCTTGGCCGGGCGAGGGCGCTTTTTCCGCATGCGCCACAGCCCTTCGTCGACCTCTCGACCGGTATCAATCCGCACTCCTATCCGTTTTTCGAGCTGCCCGCCACCGCCCTGTCGAGATTGCCGGAAGCCGCGCGGGTCCGTGATCTGGCCGATGTCGCGGCAAGCGCCTATGGCGCGCCATCGGCGGCCAACGTGGTGGCAGCGCCGGGCACGCAGATCCTGTTGCCGCGCATCGCTTCGCTGGCCAGCCCCGGCAAGGCGCTGGTGTTCGGGCCGACCTATGCCGAACATCAGCGGGCGGCGGCAATCGCCGGCCATGCGGCGATGGAGGTCGACGATTTCGATGCCCTGGCAGGAGCCGACCTTGCCATCGTCGTCAACCCCAACAATCCGGACGGTCGCATCGTCGAGCGCAAGAAGCTGCTTGCGCTTGCCGAAAAATTGCGCGCCAGAGGCGGGCTGCTGGTCGTCGACGAGGCGTTCATGGATGTCGGCCCGCTTGGCGAAAGCTTGGCCGGCGATGTCGAGCAAGGCGGCATCGTCGTGCTACGCTCCTTCGGCAAGTTTTTTGGCCTTGCCGGCCTGCGGCTCGGCTTTGCACTGGCCGACGCACTGACGGTCGAACGGCTGGAGGCGCAGTTCGGGCCGTGGGCGGTTGCCGGTCCGGCGCTCGAATATGGCATCCGTGCGCTTGCCGACAGCGGCTGGCAGGCCGAGATGCGGCGCCGCCTGGCCAGGGATGCAGCACGGCTCGATGCACTGTTCGGCCGCTTCGGCGTTGCTGTTGCCGGCGGCACCACACTGTTCCGCTATATCAGGCTGGCGGACGCCGCCGGTTTGTTTTCGGTGCTTGGCGAGCGCGGCATCCTGCTCCGCCATTTTTCCGGCCGGCCGGAGGTGCTGCGCGCCGGGCTGCCGGGCGAGGGCGAGGAATGGCAGCGGCTCGAATCGGCTCTTGCCGATTGGTCGCAACAGCGCCACTGTGACGCCAAGGAGCTCAACCAATGATCCATGTCTGTTCGCTGTCGAAGGTCGAGGAAACGGTCACAAGAACCGGGGCCGAGCGGTTGCTTTCGCTGCTGGCCGCCGGCACCGAGGTGACGCGGCCGGCGTCGATCGCCCGGGAGAACCATCTGCACCTGGTCATGCACGATATCGCGGTGGCGCAGGAGGGCATGACCATGCCGGGTGAGGAGCACGTTCGCAACCTGCTCGATTTCGCGCGCCGATGGGATCGTGCAGGGCCGTTGGTCGTGCATTGCTATGCCGGTATCAGCCGCTCGACCGCATCGGCCTACATCATCGCGGCGGCATTGGCGCCGCAGCGCTGCGAGGTCGAGTTGGCCGAGACGCTGCGCGCGCTGTCGCCCACCGCGACACCCAATCCGCGGCTGATCGCGGTCGCCGACGCGTTGCTCGATCGCAACGGCCGCATGACCCGTGCGATCGAGGCGATCGGGCGCGGCGCCGAGGCCTTCGAAGGCACGCCTTTCGAGTTGAAGATCGACGGCTGATTCCTAGTCTTGAGGACAGTTGTTTATCCATCAAGCCGCCAAGCAACCTACTCGTGCTGTGATCGCTGCAGGTATTGGCGACGTCGGCGCTGCCCCTCATCTGCCTGCCGGCATCTTCTCCCCGTATAGTGACGGGGAGAAGGGGCTGGCCGCAGCGCTAGCGCCTTTTTTGCAACGCCGGCGATTGGCGAAAACATTGATGAGGGCGCCCCTCGCCCCGTTTACGGGGAGAGGATGCCGGCAGGCAGGTGAGGGGCGGCGCGGCGCTGGCGAAAAGCCTCCTAGAGCGGTTCCTGATTTGACGGAATCGAAGGGGATTCCGGATCAGTCGGTTTTGTGATTCAAGATGCTGGCTGGAGTGGAGGCCAGCATCTGATGACGCGACCTCTTTCGGATGATCTTCGCAAACGTGTTGTAGCGGCGGTTTTGGGTGGCGAGAGCCGCCGGTCGGCCGCGAAACGGTTCGGCATTTCGGTTTCGGCGGCGGTGAAGTTGTTGCAGCGCCATCGGGCGACTGGCTCGGTTGCGCCTGGCAAGATGGGCGGACATCGCAAGAGGGTGCTGGAGCCGCACCGTGCCTTCATCGAGGCCCGTGTGCGTGAGACGCCGCATCTGACGCTGCATGGTCTGAAGAATGAGTTGGCCGCTCGCGGGATCAAGGTCTCGCACAACGCAGTGTGGCAATTCCTGCGCCGCGAGGGGCTGAGCTTCAAAAAAAACGCTGTTCGCCCTTGAGCAGGCACGCGCCGATATTGCCCGCAGGCGCCAACGATGGCGATCCTGGCAGGCCGGCCTCGATCCCCAGTGCCTGGTCTTCATCGACGAGACCTGGATCAAGACCAACATGGCTCCGCTGCGCGGTTGGGGGCCGAAGGGCAAGCGGCTGCGCGGCTTGGCTCCGCACGGCCACTGGCGCACGCTGACTTTCCTTGGCGCGCTGCGCTGGGATCGGCTCGCAGCACCTTGCGTCTTCGACGGCCCGATCAACGGCCAATGCTTCCGCGCTTATGTCGAGCAACAGCTCATCACCGTCCTTAAGCCCGGCGATATCGTCATCATGGATAACCTGGGAAGCCATAAGTCGGCCGCCATCCGACAGATGATCAAGGCCGCCGGCGCCAGGCTTTGGTATTTGCCGCCCTACTCTCCCGACCTCAACCCGATCGAGCAGGCCTTTGCCAAGATCAAGCACTGGATGCGCCAAGCCCAGAAGCGCACCGTCGAGGATACTTGGCGACACATCGGCCACCTCGTTGAAACGATCGAGGCAACCGAATGCAACAACTACTTCGCAAACGCCGGCTACGCTTCCGTCACAACGTGAAAGACTCTAGGCCAGCCAATCTGCAAGCTTGGCCTTGCGCACGTCCTTCAACAGGCTGATGAAACCGTCGGCTTGATGGTTGGCGGTCAGCCGGCCCTTTTCGGCCGTTGCAATGCTGGCGTCGCCGACCACGCCGTTCGGGTTGAGATCGGTGGCGATCCAGGCGAAGGCGTGCGTTCCGGTGTGGCGCAGCAGCGAAAATTCCTTTTCGGCGCGGGCGACGTTGGACACGAAATTGTCGGCCTTTGCCATGTCGACCAGATCCGGCCGGAAATGCAGCATCAGCGAGGTCTCGACATCGCCGCCATGGATGCCGTGGCTATCCTCAAGCTCGGTGTACAAGCCGGGCGGCCGGCCAAAGCGCTGCCAACTCGTCTTCACCGCCAGCATCTTTGCCCGCACGCGCAATTCTCGCGTCATGATGCCCATGATCTCCTCGTTGCCGCCATGCGAGTTGACGACGATCAGTTTCTTGACGCCGGCGCGGCCGATCGACAGGCCAAGCTCGGTCCAGGCCTCGATCAAGGTCGCCGCCGGTAGCGTGAGGGTTCCCGGTGCATGCAGATGCTCGATCGATTTGCCCACCGCCTGGACCGGCAGGATGCGGATGTCCAGATCGCCAGGCAGGCGCTCGATAACCGTTTCGAGCATGCCGTTCATGATCGAGGTGTCGGTCGAAACCGGCAGATGCGGCCCGTGCTGTTCGATCGCCGCCACCGGCAGGACGGCGATCGTCGCCTCCGGGTCGATGGTGGCGTATTCGGTGGTCCGATAGTCGCCCCACCACACGCGTTTCGTTGCAACGGTCATGTCATGCCTCTTCGATGCAGACCTAGCGCGGGAAGGATCGCCTGTCGATCACCCTGCCGCGACGACCTCGATCTCGACCTTGAATTCCGGCCGCGCGAAACCGGATACGATCATCAGCGTCGAAGCCGGCGCCGGGCTGGTGAACAGGCGATCGCGAACGTCCATATAGGGTTTCAGGAAGACGCGGTCGGTGACATAGGCGTTGATGCGCACGATGTCGGAAAGTCCAAGCCCGGCGTCGCCGAGAATCGCTGCGATGTTTTGAAAACAGAGCTCGGCCTGCGCTCCGGCATCCTCCGGGATCTGATCGTCCGGAGTGATGGCGACCTGGCCAGAACACAGCACCAGCCGCTTGCCGGGCGGCACCTCGACGCCATGGCTGTAGCGGGCAAAGGGCGGCTTGATCGACTTCGGCGTCAGGAATTTGAACACGACAATCTCCAGTCTGCCGCCAGCTTAAAGCCGGATTAGCGGCCCCTTCAAGATGCAGTGCATGTTATCAGGGCGATTGTGGACAGGGGTTCAAAAAATAGGCACGATGCCCTCGGTACAGCATGACCCGTCCGGCTTTCGCGCCCCACTGTTGCGCAAGGCGGGCGGGCCGGGCGATGGCATGTGTCTTGCTTCTTCGATCGATGGTGTCGAGCCCGGCGCGCGGCGCGCCGGAGCCAACTGAGGGTGGTGTGGATGGACGGAAAACTCAAGATTTCGGCTGGCGCGATCGTGCTGCTTGCCGCAAGCACGCTGAACGCGGCAGCAAACGAGAAGATCACCTTCGGCACCAACTGGCTCGCCCAGGCCGAGCACGGCGGCTATTATCAGGCGGTCGCTGATGGCACCTATGCCGCTTGCGGGCTCGACGTGACGATCATGCAAGGTGGCCCGCAGGTCAGCGGCCGGCCGTTGCTGCTTGCCGGCAAGATCGACTTCTACATGGGCGGCAACATGCTGCAGGCCTTCGACGCCGTGCAGCAGGAGATTCCGCTGCGCGTCGTCGCCGCCTCGTTCCAGAAAGAGCCGCAGGTGATCATGAGCCATCCGGCTCAGGGGCTCGACAGATGGGAGGATCTGAAAAATGCGGACCAGTACATTATCGGCGACGAAGGTGCACAGAGCTACTTCCAGTGGATGATCACGGAGTTCGGCTTCGATCCGGCCAAGCGCGTGCCCTATACGTTCAACCCCGCACCTTTCATCGCCAATCCGAAGTCGATCCAGCAGGGTTACGTGACCTCGGAGCCCTTCGCCGTCGCCAAGGAAGGCGGCTTCCAGCCCAATCTGTTCTTGCTCGCCGACTACGGCTTCGACACCTATGCGACGACGATCGAGACCATGCAGGCGACGATCGACAAGCGGCCGGAAGTGGTTCAATGCTTCGTCGATGGCTCGGCCAAGGGCTGGTACAACTATCTCTACGGCGACAACGCTGCCGCCAACGCGGCGATCAAGAAGGACAACCCCGACATCAGCGACGAGCAGATCGCGTTCTCGATCGAGCAGATGAAGAAATTCGGCATCGTCGATTCCGGCGATACGGAAAAACTCGGCATCGGCGCGATGACCGACGCGCGCATCCAGAGCTTCTACGACAAGATGGTCAAGGCCAAGGTCGTGCCGGCCGACGTCGACATCAAGAAGTCCTATACGCTGGCCTTCGTCAACAAGGGCGTCGGGATCGACCTGAAGAAATAGCACCCGGGCATGATGCAGGAGAAATTGGCGCAAACGCCGGCAAGCGCATCGGGCAAAGGTCCGATGCTGCTGGCGCTGCGTGGCGTCGGCAAAGTCTTTTCCAACGGCGTGACAGCGCTCAGCGACGTCGACCTGACGATCCGGGAAGGCGACTTCCTCAGCCTTCTCGGCCCGTCCGGCTGTGGCAAGTCAACGGCCTTGCGCCTCATCGCCGGTCTTGCAACGCCGACCTCCGGCCTGCTCGACTGGCGCGGCAGCAGCGCTGCCGATCGCTCTGACATCGGCTTCGTCTTTCAGGAACCGACGCTGCTGCCGTGGGCCGACGTCTTCGACAATGTCTGGCTGCCGCTCAGGCTGAAGGGCGTGTCGCGGGCCAAGGCTGCGCCTGTCGTGATGGAGATGCTGGCGCGGGTTCATCTGACCGGCTTCGAGAAAGCCGTGCCGCGCGAATTGTCCGGCGGCATGAAGATGCGCGTCTCGATCGCCCGCGCCATGGTGACCAAGCCGCGCGTGCTTTTGATGGACGAGCCATTTGCGGCATTGGACGAGATCACCCGCTTCAAGCTCAACAACGATCTTCTGGAACTGTGGCAGGACGAGCGTTTTACCGTCGTCTTCGTGACCCACAGCGTCTTCGAAAGCGTTTTCCTCTCCAGCCGCGTCGTCGTCATGGCGGCGCGGCCGGGTAGGGTCTTCAAAGAACTCGCCATCGATGCGTCCTATCCGCGCAACGAAGCCTTCCGCACCTCGCCCGCCTATGCCGCGCTCTGCCGCCAGGCGTCCGATGTGCTGATCGGCGCCATCAACTCAACCGCCGGACCGCATCATGACGGCCATTGATCATACTGCCGTAACCCTGGATCCAGAGGAGGCGCGTCGCGTGCGCCAGGAGCGGCTCGAGCGGATCGGCCGATGGCTGCTGCCGCTGGCGATCATGGTCCTGGCGATCTGGCTGTGGGATCGCATCTGCGTCTGGAACGACATCCCGAAATATATCCTGCCGCGCCCCGGCGTGGTGCTGCAAACGCTGTTCGACGATGCCGGGCTGCTGTTCTCCTCGCTGCTGGTGACGCTCAGGATCACCTTCCTCAGCCTGCTTCTGGCGGTCATCGGCGGTGTCGGGTTGGCGGTGCTGTTCGCGCAATCGAAATGGGTGGAGATGTCGTTCTTCCCGTTTGCCATCGTGCTGCAGGTGACGCCGATCGTCGCGATCTTCCCGCTGATCAACATCTATGTCGACAACCAGACGACGAAGCTTCTGCTGTGTGCCTGGATCGTCGCCTTCTTCCCGATCCTGTCCAACACGACGCTCGGCCTCAACTCGGTCGATCGCAATCTGCGCGACATGTTCAAGCTCAACGGCGCGACCCGCTGGCAGCAATTGCGCTATCTGCGCCTGCCGGCGGCGATGCCGTATTTCCTCGGCGGGCTGAAGATCGCCGGCGGCCTGTCGCTGATCGGCGCGGTGGTGGCGGAGTTCGTCGCCGGGGCCCAGGGACAGTCGTCGGGGCTGGCTTCGCGCATCATCGAGGCCGGTTACCGGCTCAACGCACCGCGGCTGTTTGCGGCGCTGATCCTGATCTCGTTCACCGGCATTTTGATCTTCCTGGTGCTGTCGCTGATCTCGCACCTGATCCTGCGACGCTGGCACGAGAGTGCGCTGAAGCAGGAGCGATGATGGTGGGTCGTGTTCAAGGCAAAAACTGCCTTTGGTCCTTTCCGGCGTTGGCGCTGCCCCTCATCGCCCTGCCGGGCCCTTCTCCCCGTATAGAGACGGGGAGAAGGGCGCCTTCATCGACGGTTTCGCCAACCACCAGCGTTGCGGAACGAGCGCCAAGGCTGCCGTCAGCCCCCTTCTCCCCGTTCACGGGGAGAAGATGCCGGCAGGCAGATGAGGGGCAGCGATGACCTCAGAAATTATCCCCGAAACCGGCCAATTCGTACTTTCCAACGTCCGGCTTCATTCATCTTTGACGCCGGGTTTTGCCGCAGCCTTCGATGCAGACGGCTTTGCGCTCGCGGACATCACCGTCGCTGACGGTAAAATCTCCAGCATCATCGCGAATCGCCGGCCCAATACACCTGCAGGCGCCCTCGACCTCGGCGGCCGTATCGTCATGCCGTGCTTCGTCGACTGCCACACGCATATCGACAAAGGTCATATCTGGCCTCGAAAACCCAATCCGGACGGCACCTTCATGGGTGCGCTGAACGCCACCGGCGCCGACCGTGCTGCCCGCTGGAGCGCCAAGGACGTCGCTCGCCGCATGGATTTTTCGCTGCGCTGCGCCTACGCGCACGGCACCAGGGCTTTGCGCACCCATCTCGACAGCGTCGCACCGCAGGAGGAGATCTCCTGGCCGGTGTTCGAGACGGTACGGGAGAAATGGCGTGGCCGCATCGAGTTGCAGGCCGCCTGCCTGCTCGGCATCGAAGGCGTACGCGACAAGAAATGGTTCGACAGCCTGGCCAAACGCGTCGCTGCGGCCAACGGCGTGCTTGGCGTCGTCACCTATATGCTGCCGGACCTGGAAGAGCTTCTCGATCGGGTTTTCGCGCAGGCGATCAAGCATGGCCTCGACCTCGATTTCCATGCCGATGAGACCGACGACATCTCGGCGATCTCGCTGAAGAAGATCGCCGAGGCGGCGCTGTGGAACGGGTTTGAGGGAAACATCCTCGTCGGCCACTGCTGCTCGCTGGCACGCCAGCCCGATCTCGACGTGCTCGACACGCTGGACAAGATGGCGAAGGCGGGGCTTGCCGTGGTGTCGCTGCCGATGTGCAATCTCTATCTGCAGGACCGGCGCGGCGACAACACCACGCCGCGCTGGCGCGGCGTGACGCTGCTGCACGAGATGAAGGCGCGCGGCATTCCCGTCGCCGTCGCCTCCGACAACACCCGCGATCCGTTCTACGCCTATGGCGATCTCGACATGCTGGAGGTCTATCGCATCGCGACGCGCATCCTGCATTTCGATCACCCGGTCGGCGACTGGCCGCAAGCGGTGACTTCGACGCCGGCCAGGGTGATGCGGCTCGACGGGTTCGGCACCCTTGCCGCAGGCGGTGGTGCCGACTTCGTCGTCTTCAGGGGGCGGAGCTGGACGGAATTGCTGTCGCGGCCCGAATCGGATCGCATCGTGGTGCGGGATGGTCGCGCCATCGAGCGCCAATTGCCCGACTATGCCGAACTCGACGATCTGATGGAGAAATGATGGACATTTCGGCACTGAAGCGCGACCTCGACGGTCTGAAGATCGACGACCATCCGGCGATCATCCAGCAGAAGAGCCGCGATTTCTACTGGTACAGCCCGGTGCTGAAGCAACAGCTCGACCATGTCACCGGCGACCTGATCGTGACGCCAAAGACCGAAGTCGAGGTGATCCGCGTGCTTGCCGCGTGCCACCGGCATAGCATTCCGGTGACGCCACGCGGCAGCGGTACCGGCAATTACGGTCAGGCGATGCCCTTGTCCGGCGGCGTCGTGCTCAATCTCGCCGAGATGAACGCAGTCAAGACGATCGCGCCCGGCCGCGTCGTGACCGGTCCCGGTGCCGTCCTCGCCGACATCGACAGGGCGACGCGCGCCCATTCCGGCCAGGAGCTTCGGATGTCGCCGTCGACCTATAACACCGCTTCGATCGGCGGCTTCGTTGCCGGCGGCTCGGGCGGCATCGGCTCGATCCGCTGGGGCGGGCTGCGCGACCTCGGCAACGTCATCCGGCTCAGGACCGTGACCATGGAGGCGGAGCCTCGCATCATGGATCTTGCCGGTGAGGAGGTGCTGAAGGTGATGCATGCCTACGGCACCAACGGCATCATCACCGAGGTCGAGATGCCGCTGACCGCTGCTTATGACTGGATCGACGTCATCGTCGGCTTCGACGATTTCATGGATGCAGCCGGCTTCGGCAACGATCTCGCCATCGAGGACGGCATCCTGGCGAAGCTGATCACGCCGATCGCCGCGCCGATCCCTTACGACTATTTCAAGCGGCACCAGAAATTCTTCCGGCGCGAGCAAAGCATCGTCGTCTGCATGATCGCGCCGCAGGCGATGGACGCCTTTGTCGCCCTCACGGCGCGCAGCAAGGGCGAGATCGTCTTCCGCGCCGACAAGGAGGCCGATCTCAAGGGCTTGCCGCCGGCCTATGAGCTAACCTGGAACCACACGACGCTGCGCGCCATCAGGGTCGACCCTGATATTACCTATCTGCAGACCCGCTATCCCTCGCCGGATCACCTCGCTTACGTCAACGCGATGATCGACCGCTTCGGCGACGAGGTGCCGGTTCATCTCGAATTCATCCGCTTCGACGGCGCGATCGGCGTCGCTGGACTGCCGCTGGTCCGCTTCACCACGGCGGAGCGGCTCGACGAGATCATCCGCATCCATGAAGACAATGGCTGCTGGGTCTTCAATCCGCACCGCTACACGCTGGAAGAGGGCGGCATGAAGCAGACGGACGAGGTGCAGCTCGCCTTCAAGCGCGAAACCGATCCGCAAGGGCTGCTCAATCCCGGCAAGATGATCGCCTGGGAAAACCCTGACTACGACTATCGCTCGGGCAAGTCGTTCCTGTTCAAGGGATTGCAGAAGGCGGAGTGAACGATGACGAGCGTGTGGCGCTGTCGCGCTGACCTGCGAGGTCTTCGGTGAAAATCCTCGCGCTCTATGCCCACCCGGTCGAAACCAGCTTCAACGCCGGTCTGCACCGGACGATCGTCGAGCGGCTGACGGCCGCCGGTCACGCCGTCGACGACTGCGATCTCTATGCCGAGGATTTCGACCCGCGGCTGACACGGGCCGAGCGGCTCGGTTATCACGACGAGCGCGGCGCCGGTGATCCGGCAGCGCCCTATGTCGAGCGCCTGCTGCGGGCAGAGGCGCTGGTGCTGTCGTTTCCGGTGTGGAACTACGGCTATCCGGCGATCCTGAAAGGCTTTTTCGACCGCGTCTTCCTGCCCGGCGTCTCGTTCAAGCTGGTCAATGGCAAGGTGCAGCCTTCGCTGCACAACATCCGCAAGATGGCGGCGGTCACCACCTATGGCGGCAGCCGGCTCCACGCCATGCTGATGGGCGACCCGCCGCGCAAGCTGGTCAAGCGTGTGTTGCGCGCGACGGTCAAGCCAGGCGCCTCGGTGTCCTATCTCGCGCATTATTCGATGAACATGTCGACCGATGAAACGCGGAAGAGATTTACGGCGAAAGTCGCCGCCAGCATGGATGCCTTCTGATGCGGGTCCTGGTGGTTTATTGCCATCCGGTCCCGGAAAGCTTTTGCGCCGCGATCCGGGATAGTGCCATCGAGGTGCTGAAGGCGAGAGGCTGGGAGGTGCGGCTGCTCGACCTCTATGCGGTAAATTTCAATCCGGTCATGGGCTGCGACGAGCGACGCTCCTATAATGAGCACGCCCCGCAGGATCCGGCGCTCAAGTCGCATATCGAAAATCTCAACTGGGCCCAGGCAATCCTCTTCATCTATCCGACATGGTGGTATGGGCTGCCGGCAATGCTGAAGGGCTGGCTCGACCGGGTCTGGGCGACCGACGTCGCCTTCCGACTGCCGGCCGGCAAGGGACGGATCCAGTCACTGGTGAGGCATGTGACGAAGATCGGGGTGATCACGACCTGCGGCGCACCGACCTGGTGGAGCGTCGTCGTCGGCCAGCCGGGACGCAAGACGATCCTGCGCGGCATGCGGGCGCTCTGCGCCACCCGCTGCAGGACGTTCTTTCTGGCGCACTACCTGATGGATGCGTCGACACCCCGGAGCCGGGCTGCTTTCCTTGCGAAAGTGCGGGCGAAACTGGAGCGGTTTTGAGAGATGAGTGTCCTTCTCCCCGTTCACGGGGTAAGATGCCGGCAGGCAGATGAGGGGCAGCGTGAACCTTGCAAGACTTGTGCCGCCCCTCATCCGGCCCTTCGGGCCACCTTCTCCCCGTAAACGGGGCGAAGGAAAAAGGGCTACATCCGCACCCGTTCCGCTTTCGGATCATACATCGGCTTCAGCGACACTTCCGCGGCGAAGCGCTCGCCGGCGATCTCGATCTCGTAGGAAGACGACAGCACATCCGCCTCGCTCTCGCCCTGGCACGGCACGTAGCCGAGGCCGATAGCGCCGCCGAGATGATGGCCGTAATTGCCCGAGGTGACCGGGCCGACAATCTTGCCGTCGCGCAGGATCGCTTCGTTGTGGAAGAGCAAGGGTTGCGTGTCTTTCAGGCGGAATTGCACCAGCCGCCGGTTCAATCCGGTTTCTTTTTTTCTCAGCACGGCATCGCGGCCAAGAAAATCGCCCTTGGCAGTCTTCACTGCGAATCCAAGGCCTGCCTCCAGCACATTGTCCTCGTCGGTGATGTCGTGGCCGAAATGCCGGAAGGCCTTTTCGATGCGGCAGGAATCCAGCGTGTGCAGGCCGCAAAGCTTCAGGCCGACATCGGCGCCGGCCGCCTCGATCGCCTCGAACACGTGGGCTGCCTGGTCGGTCGAGACATAAAGCTCCCAGCCCAGTTCGCCGACATAGGTGACGCGATGGGCGCGGGCCAGCCCCATGCCGATTTCTATCTCCTGAAACGTCCCGAACGGATTGGTTACGTTGGAGAAATCGTTCGGGCTCAGCTTTTGAATGAGCTTCCTCGAATCCGGGCCCATCAGGCAGAGCACGGCTTCGGCAGCGGTGACATCGGTGATGACGACGAATTCATCGGCGAGATGCCTTTTCAACCAGGCGAGATCACGCTGCAGCGTGGCGCCCGGTACGACGAGGAAAAAAGTGGTCTCAGACAGCCGCGAGACGGTAAGGTCGCTCTCGACGCCACCGCGCTGGTTGAGCATCTGGGTGTAGACGATCTTGCCCGGCGCCACGTCCATGTCGTTGGCGCAAAGCCTCTGCAGGAAGGCACAGGCATCGCGCCCTTCGACGCGGATCTTGCCGAACGAGGTCATGTCGAACAGGCCGACGCCGTTTCGGACGGCCAGATGTTCCTCGCGCTGGTTGTCGAACCAGTTCTGCCGCTTCCAGGAATAGCGATATTCGCGCTCCTGGCCGGGCCTAGCGAACCAGTTGGCGCGCTCCCAGCCAGCGACCTCGCCGAACACTGCGCCGCGCGCCTTGAGATGTTCGTGCAGAGGCGAGCGTCTGATGTTCCGCGAGGTCGCCATCTGGCGATACGGGAAATGATCGGCATAAAGCAGGCCGAGGGTTTCGGAGACGCGCTCCTTCAGGTAGCGGCGGTTCTTCTGGAACGGCTGGGCGCGGCGGATGTCGACCTCCCACAGATCGAATGGTGATTCGCCATCATTGATCCACTGCGCCAGCGCCATGCCGGCGCCGCCTGAGGAGACAATGCCGATGGAGTTGTAGCCGGTCGCCATCCAGTAGCCGGACAGCTCCGGCGCCTCGCCGAGATAGTAGCGATCATCAGGCGTAAAACTCTCGGGGCCGTTGAAGAAAGTGTGGATGCCGGCGCTGGCCAGCATCGGCATGCGGTTGACGCCCATTTCGAGGATCGGCTCGAAATGTTCGAAATCCTCGGGCAACTGGTCGAAGCAGAAATCTTCGCTTATGCCGTCCATGCCCCACGGCTTGGCCACCGGCTCGAAGGCGCCGAGCATCATCTTGCCGGCATCTTCCTTGTAGTAGGCGCACTCGTCCGGCACGCGCAGCACCGGCAGCCGGGTCAGGCCGGGGATCGGTTCGGTGACGAGATAAAAATGCTCGCAGGCATGCAGCGGGATGCTGACGCCGTCCTGGGCGCCAAGCTCGCGTGCCCACATCCCGGCGCAATTGACGACGACGTCGGCCTCGATCATCCCCTGCTCGTCGGCCTGCCTCCAGGAAACGCCGGTGACGCGGCCATTCCTGGTGTGAACCTTGGTGACCTTCACATTCTCGACGATCGTCGCGCCGCGCTGGCGCGCACCCTTGGCCAGCGCCATGGCGATATTGGCCGGGTCGCATTGGCCGTCGAGCGGCAGATGCACGGCGCCGACCACATCGGAAACATTAAGATGCGGGTACATCTGCTTGACTTCGTTTGGCGAAATCTCGCGCACGTCGATATCGAACGCGCGGGCGAGCGACGCCTGTCTATAAATCTCGTGCTTGCGTTCCTCGGTCAGCGCCACGGTGATCGAACCGACCTGGCGCATGCCGGTGCCGACATCGGTCTCGGCCTCCAGCCTGACGTAGAGGTCGGCCGAATATTTCGCCAGCCGCGTCATGTTCTGCGAGCCGCGCAACTGGCCGATCAGGCCGGCGGCATGCCATGTCGTGCCCGATGTCAGCTGCTTGCGTTCCAAAAGAACGATGTCGGTCCAGCCGAGCTTGGCCAGATGGTAGGCGACCGAGCAGCCGGAGACGCCGCCGCCGATGATGACGGCCCTTGCTTTGGGAGGAATGGTTTTGGGAGACGGGGCGCTCATGCGGCCTCACGGCGATAGCTGGACGCGAAGCGGCGCAAGCGAAGGGTTGCTTCCAGAAGCACCGCCTCCGGCTGGCAGAGGCTGACGCGTATATGGCCGGCGGCGGCATCGCCGAAGCTCGAGCCGGGCATCACACCGACCTTTTCCTTGTCAAGGAGAGCCCATGCGAATTTCTCGTCGTCGGGCTCGAGAGCCGAGATGTCGAGCATGACATACATGCCGCCTTCGGAGCCGCGCACGGTGATGTTGTTCATGCCGCGCATGGCATCGAGGACGACGCTGCGCCGTGCGGCATAGCGTTCGGCGATCTCCTTGACGCCGTAGCCGTTTTCCAGCGCCTCGGCGCAAGCGAGGCTGATGAACGCCGGCAGGCCGTAGGTGGTCACCAGATTGAGGTTGGTCAGCAGCGAGATCATCTGCTCGGGCCCGCTCAGCCAGCCCATCCGCCAGCCGGTCATGCCGTGGCTCTTCGACATGGAATTGATGACCAGCGTGCGTTCCGCCATGCCGGGCAGCGAACGCGGCGAGACGTGCTCGCCGCCGCCCAGCGTCCAATAGACCTCGTCCGACAGCAGCCAGAGGTCATGTTCCCGGCAGATCTGCGCCAGCTCCTCCAGCCGCTGGCGCGAATAGACGGCACCCGTCGGGTTGTTCGGCGTGTTGATCAGGATGGCGCGCGTGTTCGGCCGAAGTGCGGCGCGAATGTCGGCGGCACGCGGCTGGAAACCATCCTCGGCCGGTGTCTCGACCACGGTGAAATCGGCGCCCGCTGCACTGAAGGTGTTGGGGTAGGTCGCGTAATAGGGCGCCACCACGATGGCATGGTCGCCGTGGTCGAGAACGGCCTGCACCGCCGCGTAAAGCGCAGCCTGCCCGCCCGGTGTGGCGATGACCTGGTCGGGGTTGGTCGTAATGCCCGTGCACGCAGTCGAGGCCACCGCCATGGCCTTGCGCAGGCGCGGAATGCCGGCAAGCGGGGTGTAGTGGTGATTGCTGGCGCGAACCGCCGTCACGCAGGCTTCGATCGTTTCCGTTGGCGTGTCGAAATCATGGTCGCCGACCGACAGCATGATGATGTCCTCGCCGGCCTGCTTGCGCGTCCAGGCCGCGGAATGGACCTCCCAGCCGTCCTTGCCGGAAGGCACGATGCCGGAAATCCGCGATGACGGTCTGGGCATTATGCTACTTCCGAAATTTCGTAGCCGGCCTGTTCGAGCCGGTCGCGCAGGGCGGCGATATGGGGCGGCCCGACTTCGCAGCAGCCGCCGACGATGTCGGCGCCGGCCTCGACCCAGCCGATCGCCTGGTCGGCATAGGCATCCGGATCGAGGTCGTGGCGGGCGTGCAGCACTTCCACCGTTCCGCCATGCTTGAGCGCCTCGACCGAGGTGAAGCCGTTGGCATAGGCGCCAACCGGCCCGCCGAGAGCGATCAGTTCGGGCAGCGCTGCAGCAATGGCTTCGGGCCGGCAGCAATTGATCAGCCTGGCTGCGACCGGCAGGCCGTCGAGAGCTCTTGCTGCCGCCGCTATGGTTTCGCCGCTGCGCAGCCGCGGCGCGCCGTGATCGGCGAGCGTCCACGACACCCACACCGGCTTGCCGCTTTCCGACGCGGCGGTGACAGCCGCGCGCGCCTCCTCGGCCGACGCCATGGTCTCGCACAGGAACAGATCGACGCCGTCGGCCTGCTCGGCAACGATGCGGCGGTAGATGTCGAGCGTATCCTCGAAGGATATCGTCAGGGCTGGCGCGTAGCTGCCAAACAGCGGCGACAGGCAGCCGGCGATTGCCGCGTCGCCGGCCTGGTCGCGAGCTTGCCTTGCCAGTTCTATGCCGCGCTGCTGCAGCGGCTTGAACAGAACCTCCGCGCCCTCGCGCGCCAGCCGTTCGGGCGTTGCGGAATAGGTGTTGATGGTGATGACGCGGGCGCCGGCCCGGATGAACTCCGCATGCAGGTCGCGCACCAGGTCCGGTTCGTCGATCAGCACCCTGGCCGACCATAGCGGGGTGGGATCGGAGCTGCTGCGGCGGACCAGTTCCTGGCCCATGCCGCCGTCGGTGAGAATGACTGAATTCATGCGCGCAACCTTTCGTTGTTTGGATCCCACAGCGGTTCGTCCTTCTGCACGACCGCCTTGAAGCGCTCGCCGAAGATCTCGACCTCGACCGCAGTTCCCGGCTCAGTCAGGTCGGCGCGCAGCACGCCGAGCGCAATCGACTTGTCGATCCGATGACCCCAGCCGCCGGACGTCGTCTCGCCGACGATCCGGCCGTCATGCCACAGCGTCGACATGGTTGGCGCGTCGCAGTCGCCGGGGTTTTCGAGGACCAGCGTGACAAAGCGCTTCTTCACGCCCTGCTGCTTCTCGTTTTGTAGCGCCGCCTTGCCACGGAAATCCGGCTTGTCCCATTTCACGAAACGCTCCAGCCCACCCTGCAGGATCGAATAGTCGGTCGACAGGTCGCCTTTCCAGGCGCGATAGGATTTTTCAAGCCGCAATGAATCCAGCGCGTACATGCCGAACGGCTTCAGGCCGTGCTTCTGCCCAGCCGCCCAGACGGCGTCGAAGACGGTGGCGGTGTCGTCGACCCTGGTGTGGATTTCCCAACCGAGTTCGCCGGCGAAGGACACACGCACCAGCCTTGCCCAACGGCCGGCAATTGTCGTCTCCTGGTGGGTCAGCCAGGGCAAAGCTAGGTCGGCGGCGCAGACATCGGCGAGGATTTTTCGCGAATTGGGCCCGGCGAGGATCTGCGTTGAGAATTCCTCGGTCCTGTCGACCAGCCTGAACGAAGCGTCCTTCGGCATGCGCCATTTCAGCCATTCGAAATCGTGCCATTGCGCCACCGCGGCGGTGATCAGCGTCATCAAATTCTCGTCGTGGCGAACGACAGACATTTCGGTGACGATGCGGCCCTTGTCGTCGGCAAAATAGACGAGGCCGATGCGGCCGGGTTTCGGCACCAGCCCGGTTACTTGTTGGCTCAACCAGTCGGCCGCGCCCGGACCGTCGAGATTGAAGCGGGAAAACCCAGGCAGATCCAAAATGCCGGCGGCATCGCGCACGGCGAGGCATTCTTCGCGCACGCGATGCTGCCACGGCCCATCGCGGCGGAAGGTCAGCGTCGCGGCTTCCGAGACATCGTCGCCGGCTTGCGCGTACCAGGTGGCGCGCTCCCAGCCATTGTAGGCGTCGAAGCAAGCGCCGAGCGCCTTGATGCGATCGTGGATCGGCGACAGTTTGCGGTCGCGCCCAGCTGGCCAGGCATGGCGCGGGAACTGGATGGCATATTCGTTGCCGTAGATTTCCATGCCCTTGGCGACGCAGTAATCCGGGGCCGAGGCAAAGCTGGTGAAGCGCCGCGGATCGCACGACCACATGTCCCATTCGGTCTGGCCCTCAGTCACCCATTCGGCCAGCACCTTGCCGGCGCCGCCGCCCTGGGCGATGCCGAAGGTGAAGACGCAGGCCTCGAAGGCGTTCGGCAGGCCGGGCATCGGGCCGATCAGCGGGTTGCCGTCCGGCGCGTAGGGGATCGGGCCGTTGATGACCTTGGACAGGCCGGCGGTGCCGAGAATCGGCACGCGGGCGACGGCATCGGCCAGATAGTCCTCGAGCCGGTCGAGATCGTCGGGGAACAGCTGGAACGAAAAATCGGCTGGCATCGGATCGTTGTGGCCAACCCAATGCGCACGGCAATTGCGCTCATAGGGGCCGAGATTCATGCCGTTCTTTTCCTGGCGCAGATAATAGGAGGTGTCGACGTCGCGCAGCAGCGGCAGTTTCTTGCCCTGCTGCTTCGACCACGCGGCCAGTTCGGGGATTTCCTCGAACAGGATATATTGATGGCTCATCACCATCATCGGCACGTCGCGGCCGAACATCCTGCCGACTTCGGCCGCACGGTAGCCGGCGGCGTTGACGACGATCTCGCAGCGGATCTCGCCCTGAGCGGTCTCGACCACCCACTCGTCCTTGTCGCGGCGCACGTCGGTGACCGGGCAGAAACGGATGATCTTCGCACCCATGTCGCGGGCGCCCTTGGCCAACGCCTGGGTCAGCTGCGCCGGGTCGATGTCGCCGTCGCTCGGATCGTAGAGCGCGCCCTTCAACTCATGCGTTTCGATGAACGGGTAGCGGCGCTTGATCTCGTCGAGCCCGACGACATCGATGTCCATGCCCTGGTAGCGGCCCATGCCCTTGGCGCGCTGGAACTCCTGCATGCGCTCTGCCGTATGGGCCAGCCTGAGCGAGCCGGTGACGTGGTAGTTCATGGGGTAGCCGACCGCGTCGGCCAGCCCGCGATAGAGCTCGGTCGAATAGCGCTGCATGTTCATCAACGACCATGACGAGGAGAAGGTCGGCACGTTGCCGGCCGCATGCCAGGTCGAGCCGGAGGTGAGCTCGTTCTTTTCGAGGAGCACGCAGTCGGTCCAGCCCGCCTTGGCGAGATGGTAGAGCGCCGACGCACCGACGACACCGCCTCCGATGATCACCACACGTGCCGTGGTCGGCAAACCGGCCATGCTCTTCTCCAAACCTTCAATAGACAGGTGGCGAAACCACCCAGATGACCACCGCCGGCTCCGCACCGGGATTGCGCCAGCGGAACGGCTTGCCGTCGAAGCGAAAGGAGTCGCCTTCGCCAAGCCGGTGCCAGACGCCTGATATCTCGATGTCGAAGCTGCCGGAAGCGACATATCCGGCTTCCTCCGTCGGCCGGCGGGCTTCGGTCTTCAGTTCAGCACCCGGCGCGAAGACCGAACGCAGCATCTCGAAACTACCGCCGAGATCGGGCGAAAGAAGCTCCTCCACCAGGCCGGAATCGCTTGTGCCAAGCGTGCGGCGGCTGCCGGCGCGCACGACCACGCCGCGCTCGTTCTCGACGGGCACGTCGTGGCTGAAGAACAGGCTGACCGGCACGCCGAACAGTTCCGCGAAGGCCCTGAGATCGCTAAGCGATGGTATCGACAGGCCGCGCTCGACCTGACTGACCCAGCCGACCGAGCGGCCGAGCTTCAGGCCGGTCTCGGCAAGCGTCAGCCCGCGCGCCCTGCGCAGCGCCCTGATATCGCCGGCCAGCAGCCGTTCGCGGTTTTCCTGCTCCGATCTGACGGCGGTTGAGGTCAAAGCTTTTTTCTCGGTAAAAATCTCTATGGTGAAAATTCCCCCTTGGTGAAAAATTGAGGGCAAATTTCATCAGGGGTCAGGTTCGTGAAAAAATCAAGATAATTTTCATGAGGCCACAAGATTTGCTTGCGCCGTTTTGACGGTTCAGGCAAAGGCTCGGCCACGAACGGCGAGTGAGGGCGTCCGGTCGAGGCTTGCGTTAGAGCGCCATGCGTCAAATTGGACCGCAATGGTGCTCTCTCATTTCTAGACGGCGCATGTATCCTTTCCGGAATCAATTCCGGTTTCCGGGCACGCGCAAAGGGACGCCCATGCTGGAAAACAGGACAAAGATTACGGATGGCGCGGCGATCGTTGACGAGGCGATCACGTCGCGCCGTTCGGTGCGGGCGTTCCTGCCCGACATGGTCGACGACGAGACGATCCGCGCCATCCTCGGCGTTGCCGCGCGGGCGCCTTCGGGCACCAACATGCAGCCCTGGCGCGTCTACGTCACCAAGGGCGAGGTCAAGCAACGGATCAGCGACGCCATCCTCAACTCCGGTATCCGTGCCGAAAAGGCCGAGTGGGACGAGTATCGCTACTACCCGGACCAGTTCTTCGAGCCCTATCTGACCCGGCGGCGGGCCAACGGCTTCGGCCTCTACAGCGTGCTCGGCATCGGCCGGCGTGAGGTCGACAGGATGCGCGCCCAGCACGACCGCAACTTCGTCTTCTTCGACGCGCCGGTCGGCATGATCTTCACCGTCGACCGGCGGCTGAACAAGGGGTCGTGGATCGATTACGGGATGTTCCTGCAGAACATCATGGTGGCGGCGCGGGGCAGGGGCCTGCACACCTGCCCGCAGGCGGCCTTTGCACCCTATCACAAGCAGATCAGGCCGGTGCTCAACATTCCCGACGAGGAGATCGTCGTCTGCGGCATGGCGCTTGGCCGTGAGGACATATCCAAGCCCGAAAACGCGTTCCGCACCGACCGCGCGCCGCTGGAAGAGTGGGTGACGTTCGCCACGTGAGGTGACGATACGCCGTCCCGGTCTACTGCACTTCGTAGCCGACTTCCTCGCTGGCGTGACAGAGCGCTTTCCAGAATGCGCGCGCAAACGAGCGGAATACATAGATGTCGAACTGGTCGGCGCCGGTGCGCTGGATCTGGGCGAAGACGTCATGATGCATGGTCGAGCGGCCGGCACCGACCGGGAAGGCCGGCAGCGCGAAGTCGATGGCGAAGAACTTTGCCAGCACCCATTCGGTCTTCGGTCCGGCAATGCGGATCGCGGTGCGGCCGTGCGACAGGTCGGTCACCGTGCCGATCGCCGGGGTGACGACATTGGCAAAGGCCGATGCCAGGCCCTCGGCCTCGTCGACCACGGTGAATTTTCCCGGTGCAAAACCGAACACCGACCTCACGCCGTCGGTGCTGCCGGCGCCGGCGCCATCGGGCAGCGCAAGGCCGGTAACAGTGCGAATGCCTGCTATCAACGCCTTCTCCTGGCCCGGCCAGGCAGCGAGCTGCAGGATCGATCCCGGCCTGGTTTCGGAGAGGATGACCTCGATGCCGTGTTCGAAATCGCCATGCGAGCCGGTGCGCAGCTCCAGTTCAAGCGGGGATTGGCGCTCAACCATGCATGCGGCTCCCGTCCGGATCAAAGAAGTGGTTGGAGACGATCTCGACCGGGCCGAACCGGTTGCGGAGGGGATCGGAGATATGGGCGCGCGTGCCGCGCCGTGCCTTGCCGCCCTTGACCAGAGCGAGCGCGATGTACTTGCCGAGCGCCGGCGAATAACAGCAAGCGGTGATGTGGCCGATGGAATCGTGCGGATTGGCTTCGTCAAGCGCTTCGACGATGTGGGCGCCGCCGTTGAGCGGCTGGTTGTCCAGCGAAATCAGGCCGACGAGTTCCAGGCGGCCAGGCGCGATCAGGCCCTCGCGATCCATCATCGCCGAGCCGATGAAGGGCTTCTTCCTGGACAGCATCCAGTCGAGATGCAGGTCGCGTGCGGTGGTGCGGCCGTCGATCTCGGCGCCGGTGACGTGGCCTTTCTCGATGCGCAACGTGCCAAGCGCCTCAAGCCCGTAAGTCACCAGTCCGAACGGCTTGCCGGCTTCGATCAAGGCTTCCCAGACATGGGCGCCGTAGCCGGCGCCGGAGTAGACTTCGAAGGCCATTTCGCCGGAGAAGGAAAGCCGGCAGATCATCACCGGGACGCCTGATATCTTGCCGTGCACGATGCCCATGAAAGGCAGAGTTGCGTTGTCGACGGCGGTGCCGGTGACGCAAGCAGCAAGGATCTCTCTCGCCCTAGGCCCGCCGATCGCCGCACCCGCCCATTCGTCGGTCACCGAGGTGACATGGACCTTAAGCCCCGGCCAGATGACGTCGAGGAAATACTCCAGTTGCTGCATCACCTTGCCGGCATTGGCGGTCGTGGTGGTCATCAGGAAGTCCTGTTCGCCGAGCCGCCACGTCGTGCCGTCGTCGAAGGCGAGGCCGTCCTCGCGCAGCATCAACCCGTAGCGGGCCTTGCCGACGGCCAATGTCGAGAACATGTTGGTGTAAACCTGGTCGAGGAATTCCGCCGCGTCCGGGCCCTGCACGGCGATCTTGCCCAGCGTCGAGACATCGACGATGCCGGCGCTCTCGCGCGTCGCCCTGGCTTCGCGCACATAGGCCTGCTCGATCGTCTCGCCGGGATGGGCATAGATCATCGGGCGATACCAGAGGCCGGCCGAATACATGGTCGCGCCATTGGCGACGTGCCAGTCATGCATCGGCGTCAACCGTTGGGGCCTCAGGTCGCCGAAACGCTCGGCGGCGAGTGAGCCGATCGACACGGCCGAAAAAGGTGGGCGAAAGCGTGTCGTGCCGACTTCGGGAATCGGCTTGCCCAGCGCCTCGGCCATGATGGCGAGGCCGGGTATGTTGGAACTCTTGCCCTGGTCGGTCGCCATGCCGAGCGTGGTGTAGCGCTTCAGATGCTCGACCGAGACGAAGCCTTCGCGATGTGCAAGCCGTACATCCTCCGCGGTCACGTCGTGCTGGAAATCGACGAAGCTTTTTCCATTGGCCCTGATCTCGAACACCGGCGCCGGGTCGGGACCGCCGGGTGCGGCTTCGACGACCGGCAGGGCCGTTGGCGCACCTGTTCCACCTGCCGCCGAAAGCCCGGCGGCGCGGCCTTCGGCGATTGCCTCGGCGGTGGAAAAGCTGCCGGTGAAAGCGCCGGCGCCAATCCATTGCTGGGTTGGCCATCGCTGTGTTGGCCATTGATGGGTTGGCTTCGGTGGCAGGAAGGCTTGCCGGGCGGCATTCCATTCCGCCTTGGCGCCGGCCTGGCTGGCCAGATGGATGGTCGGCGACCAGCCTCCCGATATCAGCAGGCAGTCGGCTTGAATGCTGCGCGCCTCGCCGGCAAGCGCGCCGTTGACCATGTCGAAGCGCTGCACCTTGACGCCGGACAGCGCCTTGCCGCCTTCGGTGGCGACCACGGCGTGACCGAAAAGGATCTTGGCTTCCGCTTCATCGGCGAGCTCGCGCATCTCGCTCGAAAGCTCCGGCCGCACGTCGACGATCGCGACAATCGCCGCGCCGGCCTTCTTCAGCGCCAGGGCGGAGCGATAGGCGCTGTCATTGTTGGTGAACAGTGCGATCCTGTTGCCCGCCAGCACGCCGTACTCGTTGGCGTAGCGCTCGGCGGCATGCGCCAGCATCACTCCCGGCCGATCGTTGCCCGGAAACACCAGCGGCCGCTCGAAGGAGCCGGTGGCCAGCACCACCGACTTGGCGCGAATGATCCAGTAGCGATGGCGTGGTTCGCCCTTGCCGGGCCTCTCCTTGTGGTCGGCAACCCGTTCAAGCGCGGCGAGCGTGTTGCCGTCGTAATAGCCCCAGACCGTGGTGCGTGGCAGCAGGCGGACATTCTCATAGCCTTCGAGCTGGCCGGCGGCTCGCGCTGCCCAGTCGGCCCCAGGCATCCCGTCGATCGTCTCGCCCGACCAGTTGGCCGAGCCGCCGAAATGCGGTTCGAGTTCGCTGAGGATGACACGCGCGCCCTGATCGGCGGCTGCCCTGGCGGCCATCAGTCCGGCCGGACCGGAACCGACCACCAGCACATCGCAGAAGGCGTTCATGCGCTCGTAACGCGCCGTGTCGGCAGCTGTCCCGGCGCGGCCGAGACCGGCGGCGCGGCGGATGAAATGCTCGCAGAACATCCAGAAACGCGTGCTCTTCAGCGGGCCGATCGCGGGCCCCATGAAGGTCTTGTAATAGAAGCCGGCGGACAGAAGCTTGCCGCCGAGCTGGTTGGCGGCGCTGACATCCCAGGCCAGCGATGGAAAGCGGTTCTGGCTGACGGCGGTCAGCCCATCATGGATCTCGACCATGGTCGCGGCGATGTTGGGCTCGCGAACCTCGCCCCGCAACACCGTCACTAGGGCGTTCGGTTCCTCGACGCCTGCTGTCAGCACCCCGCGAGGACGGTGATATTTGAACGAGCGTCCGAACAGGGTGACGCCATTGGCCAGCAGCGCTGAGGCAAGCGTGTCGCCGGCATGGCCGGTGTAAGGCGCGCCGTCGAAGGTGAACCGGATGGTTCGCAGCCGGTCGATCCGGCCACCGGCATCGGTGCGGCGCGGGCTCATGACTTGCCCTCCGCCTTGTGCCGGGCAGCCACTTTGTGGTCGCCGCGCGTGAACGCGACGCTGGAGATCTCGTGTGTCAGCGTGTTGCGCACGACCCTGAGATGGGCGCGGCAGCCGCCGGAATGCTGCCAGATCTCGGTGTGGTCACCCGCCGGGTTCAATCGGTCATAGACATAGGCGTTCCAGGCATCGAGGTCCTGCGAGGCAGGCTGAGGGCGCTCGCGGTTGCCGTCACCCTGATAGGTGAACTCGATGACGTCGCGCGGGCCGCAATAGGGGCAGGTAATCAGCATGCGATTGTATCTTCTCGTTTGACCATGATCTTGGCCGAAAACCGGTTTCCACTCTTTGTTACGCCGACCTGCGGTTCGGGATCATGGTCTAATGCAACCGCGGCGTCGCGCCCTGGCCCTTGTCGTCGATCACCAGGCCGCGATGGAAGCGATCCAGCGTGAAGGGCGCGTTGATGTCGTGCGGTTCATCCTTGGCTATGGTCCACGCAAAGCACCAGCCGGAGGCCGGCGTCGCCTTGAAGCCGCCGTAGCACCAGCCGCAGTTGAGATACATGCCCGGCAGCGGGCCGGTGGTGATGATGGGAGAACCGTCCATCGACATGTCGCAGACGCCACCCCAGGAGCGCAGCATGCGAACCCGGGCGAGACCCGGAAACAGCGCCAGCATCTCGCTCATCACCTCGTCGACAACAGGCAAACTGCCGCGCTGGGCGTAGCTGTTGTAGCCGTCGAGGTCACCGCCATAGACAAGGCCGCCCTTGTCCGACTGCGACATGTAGAAATGGCCCATGCCGAAAGTCAGGACCGTGTTGATGAACGGCTTCAGCGATTCCGTCACGAAGGCCTGCAGCACGTGGCTCTCGATCGGCATCGTATCGATGCCGGCGAGCCGCATGACCTGCCCGGTGCTGCCGGCCACCGCGACCGCCACCTTCCTGGCGCGGACCTCGCCGCGCGAGGTCGTGACGCCCGATATGCGGTCGCCGTCGCGCAGGAAGCCGGTGACCTCGCAATTCTCGATGATGTCGACGCCACGGCGGTCGGCGCCGCGCGCATAGCCCCAGGCGACGGCATCGTGCCGGGCGGTGCCGGCGCGCCGCTGCATCAGCCCGCCGACGATTGGGAAGCGCGCCGTGGCGGAGACGTCCAGCGCCGGCACCAGGCGCGCGATCTCGGCCGTGGTCATCAGTTCGGCGTCGACGCCGAGATGGCGCATGGCGTTGCCGCGGCGGGCAAAATCGTCGAGCTGGGCGGGCGTGTGCGCGAGGTTGAGGCAGCCGCGCTGCGAGAACATGACGTTGTAGTTGAGGTCGTGCGACAGGTTCTCCCACAGCTTCATCGAATGTTCGTAGAAGCGCGTGTTGGCAGGCAGCAGGTAGTTGGAGCGGACGGCTGTCGTGTTGCGGCCGACATTGCCGGAGCCGAGCCAGCCCTTTTCCAGCACTGCCACGTTGGTGATGCCGTGCTCCTTGGCGAGATAATAGGCGGTCGACAGGCCATGGCCGCCGCCGCCGATGACGATCACGTCGTAGGACGCCTTCGGGTCCGGCTTGCGCCAGGCCGGTTTCCAGTCCTTGTTGCCGGTCAGCGCATTTTTGAGAAGCGAGAAGGCCGAATATTCCGCCATTCTTTTTGTTGTCCGTTCTGGCTTTTCGTCAGCCGTTTTGGGCGATGCGGCACATTATAGAGCAGGCCGCTGCCGCAAAGCCAATATTGCGCCATCGCTTTTCGACTGGCCGACTCCGAAGGGCGGGCAGGGCGGGACGGCTTGCTCCCCGGTATCAGCGTCTTTATCAAGGGCAAGCTTTAGAACGCCTTACCGCCTGTGAGTCGCCAAACGATCATGCTTTTCCGACTGCTCCGCTTCGTACTGGTCCTGGCGACCGTCGCCTCGGCGCCGCTGTCGATTGATGCGGCGGCGCAGGGGCTTGACCAGGCTGCCTCCGGAGTGGTCGCCGACCAGCAGAAAATCCTGCAGGACCTGACGACGAGGACCGACAATCTCGAAGAGAAAATCCAGGAGGACGGTAACGACGACGCCAGGCTTGTCGACATCCGCCTGCAGCTCGAGGAAATGTCGCGAGGTGCGCTGGACAGCGCGCTTGCCTTCCGCCCGCGCCTTTCGGAGATCAACGCAAGGCTCGATCAGCTCGGGGCGCCGCCGGCCGCGGGCCAGCCGACCGAACCCGACATCGTGACCAGCGAACGCCAGGCGCTGGCGTCCGAAAAGGCCGAGATCAATGCTGTCATCGCCGCGGCGCAAAACCTGTCGATCCGCATCAGCGGCCTCATCGCCAAGATCGGCAATATGCGCAGCGAGCTGTTTCGCAACCTGCTCACCAAGCGCTACGTGCTGTCCGACGCGTTGAGCCCTGAGGTCATTTCCGATGCCAATGGTGAATTTACCGGCTTCAACAAGGCAGTGTCGTCGTGGCTGACCTTCGTCTTCAAGTTCAAGTTTCAGGCCGTGCTGGCCGCGACCTTGACGGCGCTTTCCCTGGCGGCGGTGCTTTTTGTCGGTGGGCGGCGTTTGTTCGGGCGTGTCTTCGAAGCGGACCCGTCGGTCGAAGATCCGTCCTATCTCAGCCGGTTGTCGGTGGCGTTCTGGTCGACATTGCTGCCCACGCTGGCGGTCGGCGTCTTCCTGGTCTCGACCGTGTTCTTTTTCAACTACTACAATGTGTTGCGCGGCGACATTGGCGTTTTCCTGAATGCGCTGGTCGGGGTCATCGCGGTGGTGTTCTGCGTCAACCGACTGGCCAATGCGACGTTGGAGCCGCGGCTGCCGAACTGGCGGCTCATCCCCGTTGAATCAGGCCCGGCACGCTGGCTGGTGCGGCTGACGACCGCCATGGCGGTGGTGATCGGCGTCAACTATTTCCTGTCGGTCGTCAACGACACGATGGGCTCGCCGCTGTCGCTGACCATCGCCAGAAGTTTTGTCGCCACCGTCATCGTCGGCATCATCCTGATCCTGATGGCGCTGCTGAAGCCGTTCAAGGCCACCGACGGAAGCTGGCGCCCCTGGCCGGCGTGGCTGCGCTACACCGCTGTCGCGCTAGGCCTTTTCACCATTGCCACGGCGCTGCTCGGCTATATCGGCCTTGCCATCTTCGTCTCGCTGCAGGTCGTGGTCACCGGTACCATTCTGGTGACCGCCTATATCGGCTTCCTGTCAGCGCGGGCGATCAGCGAGGAAGGTGGCTTTGCCAACACGTCGATCGGGCGCTGGCTATCGACCAATTCCAGTTATGAGGAGTCCGCGCTCGACCAGCTCGGCCTGGTCGTCAGCGTCGCCATCAACCTGATGATCGTGCTGGTGTTCCTGCCGCTGATCCTGTTGATGTGGGGCTTCCAGCCCGGCGACATCGAGGCCTGGGCCTACAAGCTGGCGACGGGCCTCACCGTCGGCTCCGTGACGATCTCGGTGACCGGCATCCTCACCGGCATCGTCGTCTTCATCATCGGCTATTTCCTGACGCGCTGGTTCCAGGGCTGGCTCGACGGCTCGGTGATGGCCCGCGGCAAGGTCGATACCGGCGTGCGCAACTCGATCCGGCTGGCGGTCGGCTATGCCGGCGTCGCGCTCGCAGCCCTCGTCGGCGTCTCGGCGGCGGGCATCGATCTCTCCAACCTGGCGCTTGTCGCCGGCGCCCTGTCGCTCGGTATCGGCTTTGGCCTGCAGAATGTCGTCTCCAACTTCGTCTCCGGCCTGATCCTTTTGGCCGAGCGGCCGTTCAAGGTCGGCGACTGGATCGTCGCCGGTGAGATCAGCGGCACGGTCAAGAAGATCAGCGTGCGCGCTACCGAGATCGAGACGTTCCAGCGCCAGTCGGTGATCCTGCCCAATTCAAACCTGATCAACAATGCCGTCGGCAACTGGACGCACCGCAACAAGCTCGGTCGCATCGACATCAAGGTCGGCGTCGCCTACGGCTGCGACGTCAAGCAGGCCCACGCTGTGCTGTTGGAGATTGCGCGCGGCCATCCGCTGGTGCTGAAAAATCCGGAACCCTTCGTGCTGTTCACCAATTTCGGGGCGGCCGCTCTCGAATTCGAAATCCGTGTGTTCCTGGCCGACGTGATGAACGGCAACATCGTGCAGAACGACATTCGGTTTGCCGTCCTCGATGAGTTCGCCGATCAGCATATCGAAATTCCATCGGCGCCGCGCGCCGTCGTCGAGACTAAGAAGCATGAGGCGTGGCCGATCGATGACGACAAGATCGAAGTCGATTTTGCCGAACAGGAGCAAGCAAAGGCGGAAGCCGTGGCCGAGACGAAACGCCTGGCCAGATCCGGGCGCAAGACTCGCAAGCCGGATCCCGATTAGGGTAAATTGATATTCAGCCGGCCTGCGAACGGCTGATACCTGCGCTTCCGACGCAGCCAAAGCAATTGCGGCATGAATGCGGCATTCAGTTGCCGTTCAGCTGGCATCTCATATAAGCTCACATGCAAACGGCGAGAATGCCTTGCGAGATGCAACAGAGGCGGTGGCAACACCGATATTGCAAATGTGGAAGTCGCTCGTCGCCGCCATCGCTTTTCTTGCCGTGGGCGGTTCAGCCTTTGCCGCCAGCGCGACCAACAAGGACGCCGAGACCCGCACACTCGTCGTGACCGAAGGCGGTGGCAAGACGGAGCTGGCGCTGGCCGCCGGCGAAACCGCTGAATTCTGCCCGACCGGCTGTTTCGTTACCATGCCGAATGGCGACCTCGAAGCGCTGACCGGTTCGGAAACAATCGAAATCTCTGGCGGCGTCGCCCGCATCAAGTAACCGCGTCAAAAAACGTTGACTAGTTTTTGGAAGGCCGGGCAAATGCCCGGCCTTTGATCGTTTCGGGTTATCGAAACTTAACGATGAAAGGGAAAATACCGTCACGCAAGCCAGGCCGGGCCGGACGCTTTAACGATCGCTGCGCTGTTGCCCGCTATATCGGGCCGAAGACGCCGAAGCATGGGGTTTTGGATCGGCGCCTGATCCTTTCCGAAAGGTCGGCTTTCGGGATCATGCGCTTTTAGGCAGGGCAACGATGAATGGATGCGCGGTCGGACAGGAACGCAATCCCGCTTGCTGTCGATCTCGACGGCACGCTGATCGCGACGGACCTGTTGTGGGAAGGTCTGTTCATCCTTCTCAAGAAGAATCCGCTCTATGTTTTCCTGGTGCCGTTCTGGCTCGCCGGCGGGCCGGCGCGGTTGAAGCAGGCCATCGCTCAACGCATCGACATCGATCCTGCGTCGCTGCCCTACCGCGAGGCGCTGCTTCAGCGCCTTCGCACCGAACATGGCGAAGGCCGCAAGATCGTGCTGGCGACCGGGACGCCGCGTAAATTCGCCGAGGCGATCGCCGCACATCTCGGGATATTCGATCGCGTCCTGGCGACTAACGGCCCCCACAACATGACGTCAGGCAGAAAGCGCGCCTCGCTTGTCGCCGCCTATGGCGATGGCGGCTTCGACTATGCCGGCAACAGCCGGCACGACCTTAGGGTATTCGACGCCGCGCGCACGGCAATCGTCGTCGCGCCCGACCGTCATGCCGCGCGCTGGCAGGCCGCGCACAGTGCTGAAATCATGCCGGCGCCGAAACCGACATTCAGGACCATCGTCAAGATGCTGCGCGTTCATCAGTGGCTGAAAAACTCGCTGATCGCAGTGCCGATGGTGCTGTCGCACGAATACTTCAACGCCGACATGATCTGGGAATGCCTGCTGGCATTCGTCTCGTTCAGCGCAGTCGCTTCCGCCATCTACATCCTCAATGATTTCTTCGATCTCGCGCTCGACCGCAAACACCTGACCAAGCGCAACCGGCCATTCGCCAGCGGCGCGCTGTCGATCCCGTTCGGCCTCGGTTCAATGATGGTGCTGCTCGCAACAGGCGTTGCTGCAGGGCTTCTGCTGCCGATCGAATTCCTCGGCGTGCTCGGCGGCTACATGGTCATCACCACCGGCTATTCGCTGTCGTTCAAGCGCATGCTTCTGATCGACGTGCTGATATTGGCCGGTCTCTACACCATCCGCGTTCTGGCTGGCGCCGCGGCGACCGGCGTCGACGTCTCGTTCTGGCTGCTGGCCTTCTCGATCTTCTTTTTCCTGTCGCTGGCGCTGGTGAAGCGGTTTGTCGAGCTGCGCACGACTGCCATTCCGGCCGGCGAGCGCATTGCCGGCCGCGGCTACCGCACCGAAGACCAGGAGATCGTCGCCCAGGCGGGCATGGCGTCGGCCTTTTCCTCGGCGCTGGTGCTGGCGCTCTATATGGACAGCGCTGCGGTGCGCGAACTTTATCCGCATCCTTGGCTGGTCTGGCCGCTGGCGCCGATCGTGCTTTACCTGACCATGCGCGTCTGGATTCTCGCCCGCCGCGACCAGATGCATGACGATCCGGTCGTCTTCATCATCCGCGACTGGCGCAGCCAGATCGTCGTGCTCATCGGCGCTGTATTTCTGGTCGTCGGAGGCTGGTAGGCGTGGGGCAGGAGCGGTTCCAGAGCTTCGGTCTTGCCACGCCACCGGCACTCAATGTGATCCCGGCGGACGACGCTGTTGCGTTGCTGAAGAGCGGCAAGGCGACAAGAAACGCTTTGCTCGCCTACGGCAACGGCCGCTCCTATGGCGATTCCTGCCAGAATGGGGCCGGCACGATCATCGATATGCGGCCGCTGAACAGTATCCGCGCCTTCAATGCCGAGACCGGCGTGATCGAGGCCGAGGCCGGCGTGCTTCTGTCCGACATCATCGCCCATGCAGCGCCATACGGCTTCTTTCCCGCCGTCGTTCCGGGCACGCAGTTCGTCACGCTCGGCGGCGCCATCGCCAACGACGTTCACGGCAAGAACCATCACCGGCGCGGCACCTTCGGCTGCCACGTCGAATCCTTGACGCTGCTCAGATCGGACGGGCAGGCCCATTACTGCTCGGCCACCGAGAATGAACGCCAGTTCGCGGCGACGATCGGCGGCATGGGGCTGACTGGGCTGATACTGTCCGCATCGATCCGGCTGATGCGGGTGTCATCGCTCGACATCGTCGAGAAGGTGACGCCGTTCCGTGATCTCGGCGAGTTCTTCGAACTTGCGGAAGCGGCCGATCAGGCCAACGAATACGTCGTCGCCTGGATCGACCAGCTTGCCGGCGGCCACAGTCGCGGCCGCGGGCTGCTGTTCACCGGCAATCACGCCGAGCATGGCTCCCATCTGGCCTTGCGTGCCAGTGGAAATCTTTCGGTGCCGTTCCAGCCGCCGTTCAACGTGCTCAACCGGCCGTTCCTGACTGTCTTCAATGCCGCCTACCGGTGGAAAAAAGGCCGGTCGACGGCGCCGCGCCAAGTCGGCTACCAGGGTTTCTTCTTTCCGCTCGACGGCGTCGGCAACTGGAACCGGCTCTATGGACCGAATGGGCTTTTCCAGCACCAGAGCGTGATGCCGCAAGACGTCGCGCGCCGAGTGGTGCCGGCGTTGCTTGCGGCGGCAAAACGGGCCGGGCAGGGCTCGTTCCTCACCGTCCTGAAGCGCTTCGGCGGGGTCCGCTCGCCGGCACTGCTGTCGTTCCCGCGGCCGGGTTTCACGTTGACGCTGGATTTCCCCAACCGTGGCCGGGCGACGCTGGCGCTGCTGAAGGAACTCGACCAAATCACAGTCGAGGCCGGTGGGGCGGTCAATCCCTACAAGGACGCCCGCATGGGCGACGACGTTTTCGCAACCTCCTTTCCGGAATGGCAACGCCTCGAAGCGATCCGCGATCCCGCCTTCATGTCGAGTTTCTGGGCGCGAACGGCGAAAAAGCTCGAGGCGCGACACGGAACCGCCGAAGCCGCGGAATAGATAACATTCGAATAGTTCGTGGTTAATGCGTCGAAAACTCAAGCTTTCCTCAAGACTTTTTGTGCGTCACGAAATGTTTGGAAGTTTTCAATAGAACGGGGAAGGCTTGATGGGAAAAACATGAAATACATCGTCTTCATTCTGTTCACGGTCATGACCAATGCCGCCGCGCAACTCATGCTGAAGCAGGGCATGATGTCACTCGGTTCGATTTCCTTCGAGGGCGCCAATCCGTTGCTGAAGCTGTTGCAGATCGTCTTCACCCCATGGGTTTTCCTCGGCCTGTGCACCTTCGTCATCTCGATGGCGTCGCACCTCTATGTGCTGTCCAAGGTAGAGCTCAGCTTCGCCTATCCGTTCCTCAGTCTCGCCTATGTCGCCGTTGCGATCTTCGCCTATTTCATCTTCCGCGAAGACCTCAATGGCTGGCGCATCGCCGGCATCGCTTTCATCTGCGTCGGCACGGTGCTGATCGCCCAAAGTGGCCGGGATTTGGGTGGTCGCGGGCATGACGAGGAAACGGCCTCCCTTTCGTCCGACAAGATTCACAGTGGGATCGTTCGATGAGACATGTGATCTTCGGCGGCGACGGTTTCGTCGGCCGCCACCTTACCCCGAAACTTCTGGCCGATGGCGAGGAGGTGGTCGTCGCCGATATCGCCAAAAGCGACCTGCCGCATTACCGCTCGGTCCTATATGTCGGGTGCGACGTCACCGATCCGGCCTCGGTCGCTTCGGTCGGGCTGAAGGCCGACGACATGGTCTACAATCTGTCGGCGAAAATGCTATCGCCGATCCAGGTGCGCGCCAAGCGCCACGAATTCTTCTTTCCGGTGAATTTCCACGGCACCGAGCACATCATGCAGGCGATGGACAGAGCCGGCGCGCCCAAGCTCGTCCATTACACGACCGACATGATCTACGGCCACACGGTCACGCAACCGATGACCGAGGAGCACCCTGTCGCGCCGCTCGGCGAATATGGATGGTCGAAGCAGAAGACTGAGGAGCTGGCCGTCGAATGGCGCAAGCGCGGCATGTCGATCTCGCTGTTTCGGCCGCGCCTGATCATCGGCCCCGGCCGCCTCGGCATCCTCGAAAAACTGTTCAAGCTGATCGACTGGAACCTTCCGGTGCCGATGATCGGCTCGGGCAAGAATCCGTATCAGTTCATCTCGGTGTTCGATTGCGCCGAGGCGGCGCGCGCCGCGTGGAAGGCCGGCGTGCCTGATGAGGCCTATAATCTCGGCTCGCTCAATCCGCCGCCGGTCCGTAAACTGCTCGGCGACCTGATCAGGCATGCCGGCTCGAAATCGATCCTGATCCCGACCCCGGGCTGGGCGGTCAAGCGCACGCTCGACCTGCTCGACCTCTTGAACATGCCGATCATGGATCCGGAGCAGTATCTGATCGCCGACGAGGATTGCGTGCTCGACGTGTCCAAGGCCGAACGCCATCTCGGCTGGGTGCCGCAATATCGCGACGAGGACATGCTGATCGCCGCCTACAGCGAATATCGCGCCAAGAAAGACGGCCATGCCGTCGCCGCCAAACACGTGCCCGCCGAGTGAAGGGCCAGCAGGAGATTCTTGAGATGACCGTCATGACCAAGCCAGACCACACGACTGCGCGCGCCACGGTCAGCGTGCCGGCGCTTTCGCCCGCCATCCCCGCCAAGCCCGATCTGATCAGCGTCGAGCAGGCCAAGTCGATGGACGTCGCGCGCATGACCGACCTGTTCAAGGCGCATCTCAACCCCGGCCAGCTGCATTTCATGAAACTGCTCGGCTTCCACAAGATCAAGATCGAGCGCGCCGAAGGCATGTTCTACATCGATCAGAACGGCCGCAAGATCCTGGATTTCTTCGGCGGCTTCGGCTCGCTGGCTTTTGGCCACAATCATCCGCGCCTTCTCGAGGCGCGCAAAAAGTTCCAGGAGGAGAAGCGGCAGGAGATCGCCATCGCCTTCATGTCGCAATACGCGGCAGCGCTGGCGCACAATCTCGCCAAATGCTCGCCCGGCGACCTCGACATGGTGTTCCTGGGCTCGTCCGGCTCGGAAGCCATGGAGGCGGCGGTGAAGCTCGCAGAGCGCGCTGCCGGCCCGAAGCGGCCGAAAATCGTCTATGCCGAGAATTCCTTCCACGGCAAGACCAAGGGCGTGCTGGCGATCACCGACGGCTCGCTCTATCGCGCCGACTTCAAGATGGCCGACAATGTCGTGCGCATTCCGTTCGCCGACATCGAAGCGGTCGAGCGCACGTTCCGCTCCGATCCCGAGGTCGGCGTCATCGTGCTCGAAACCATCCAGGGCGGTGGCGGCATCATCCAGGCGCCTGCCGAATACTGGCAGAAGCTGCGTGCGCTATGCGACCAATACGGTGTTCTGTGGGTCGCCGACGAGGTGCAGTGCGGCTATGGCCGCTCCGGCCGCTTCTATGCCTTCGAGCACTACGGCGTCGTTCCGGACGTCACGGCGCTGGCAAAGTCGCTCGGTGGCGGCAAGGCGGCGGTCGGCGCGATGATCGCCAGGCGCGAGGTCTATATGAAGGCCTATGGCACGCCGAAGACGGCGATGATCCACGCCATGGCCACTTTCGGCGGCATGGGCGAGGCCTGCGTCACCTCGATCGAGGCGCTCAACGTGCTTTACGACGAGGGTCTGATCGACAACGCCGCGGTCACCGGCGACTATCTGCTGCAACACCTTCAGGCGTTGAAGGAAAAATACCCGAAGATCATCAAGGAGGTCCGCGGCAAAGGCCTTATGGTCGGGCTGGAATTCCACGACTTTTCGCAGACCTTGCCGATGGTGCTGCGGCCTGTGGTCAGCGTGCTTGACGACAAGCTGAAGGGGTCCTTGTCCGGCTTTGTTGGTGCTTTACTGCTGCGCGATTACGATGTGCTCGTTGCCTTCACCGAATACAACCGCAACGTCATCCGTCTCGAACCGCCGCTGATCTGCCAGCGCGAGCATGTCGACCGCTTCGTCGAGGCGCTCGACAGCCTGTTGTCGCGCGGCATCGTGTCGATCGTGAAGGATTTCGTCAAAAGCCAGGTCCGTTAGCCAGGTGCGCCGAGCGAGACCATGCTGAGCAAGTCTCCGGCTCCGACAAACCTGCTCGACCGGCTGACCAAGGCCGGTCTGGCATGGGGCGAGGGCACCTATGCGCGTCTTGCCGCACCGATCGGGGCGGCTGCCTTCGCGCTCTACGTCCTGCTGACCGCGGCGACGGCATGGTTCATGCCTGACGCCAATTGGGACATGCTGCCCTACCTTGCGATCGCCGAGGAGGGCACCTATCGCGATGTGCGGGCGCTGCACGATTATGCCTATGGCACGGTCAGGGACGGCCTGTCGGCGAGCGACTACAAGGCGCTGACCGATGATGCCGGCGGCTTCCGCAGTCATATGGCCGGGAATGCCGCCGATTTCCATTCGCTGCTCGGCATGTACCGGATCAAGTTCCTTTACGCCGAGATCCTGTCGACGATGAGCTCGGCGATGTCGCCGGTCGAGGCGATGCTGCTACTGCAGGTGTTCTCGGTGCTGCTGTTCGGCGCGATCGCGCTGCTCTGGCTGCGCTCTGAGGGCGCGCTGGCGCTGGCGCCGGTTCTCGGCGCGGTGCTGATCATGGCCGATTTCGGTGACGCGGCGCGGGCGTTGACGCCTGATCTGCTGTGCTCGGCGCTGTTCCTCGGCGGGCTCTTTGCCTATAGGCGCGGTCGTGAAGTGGCCACCGCGATCCTGCTCTTCCTCGCTTTCATGGCTCGGCCCGACAATATTGTTTTCCTTGCTATTTTTGCCGTGCTGCTGTTGGCCTTCCGGCAGAAGGCGTGGGGCGCGCTGGCCGGCTTTGCCGCCTCGCTCGTCGCCTATTTCGCCATCTCGCATTGGGCGCAGCACCCAGGCTGGTGGCCGCATCTGTGGTTCTCCAGCATCGAGCAGCATTACAACATGAACGGCTTCGATCCGCCGTTCTCGGCTGTCGCCTATCTCCGGGCTTTAGCCGCCTCTCTGATCCGTGCCGTCAGCCTGAACAGCTGGGTCGGCATTTCGGTGCTGGCGCTGGCGGGCTGCTATGCGGCAAGCCGCGCCGGCTTCAAGCTCGACCGCCGCGCCGGCATCCTGTTTGCGGCGTTGGTGCTTGGGGTGTTGGCGAAGTTCACCGTCTTCCCGATCCACGACACCCGCATCTACTTTCCCAATTTGATCCCGCCGTTCCTGCTGCTCGCCGGCCCCTTCATGGCGTTGTGGGCAGCGAGCACCAAAGAGCGCGACGCCGCGCCATTGCACGTCATTCCTGGAGACAAGTCATGAGTTCCGTTTCCAGCCTGGCGCGCATCGCGCTGTCGCTCGGCCTCCCCGCTGGCATCCTCGATCGCGGGCCGTCGCTGCGCGGTACGAAGTTCCTGGCGAAGGCGGCGCTGAAGGCGCGCCTCAGTGGGGCAAAAAGGCGGTTCCAGATGGTCAATATCGGCGCCTGCGATGGCGTGTTGTTCGACGATGTGACGCCGTGGCTGCACCGCATCCCACACGCTCGCGCCGTACTGGTCGAGCCGATCCCGCACAACCAGAAGCGGTTGCGCGCCAACTATACCGATACGAGCCGCTTCATCATCGAGCCGGTCGCGGTGACGAAGACCAAGGGAACGATCACGGTCCACACCTTCGATGCCGCCGCACTCGAGGCTGGCACGCTGCCGATCGAGTTCATCGGCTGCTCGTCGGTGACCGACACCAATCTGATGTCGGGCAAGAATGCCTGGGGCCAGGCCGATGCCAACTTCAACAAATTCGCGCCGCACCTCAGGGATATCGAAGTGCCGTCGGAGACATTGCAGACGCTGCTCGACCGCAACAGCATCACCCATATCGACGCCTTCCTTGTCGATTGCGAAGGCGCCGACTGGATCGTCTTCGAGCAGCTCGACCTCGAGCGCTACCGTCCCGGCATGATCAAGGTCGAGGTCGGTGCGTTGCCGGCGGCCGAGATCGGCCAGGTCGTGGTCAAGTTGAAGACCGCCGGCTACCAGGTCGGTTTCCAGGCAGAGGACATCTGGGCTTTCGCCTGAGGGGTAGCCCTTGGCCCGAAAGCAGCTGATCTTTTCGGGTCGCGTCGCACCTGCAGCGTGTCGCAAACAGGCGGTAGCATGGCGGCTGCCGCCTGCATATTGTGCGCCGATCAACGGGCGCCGGTGCCCGCTTTACCACTTTGGAGTCGCGGGCAATGGCAGGGTTTCCGGAAAAGGCGAAGGTCGTCATCGTCGGGCTGGGCGGTATTGTCGGCGCATCGATCGCCAATCACCTGATCGAGCGCGGATGGGACGACATCGTCGGCATCGACAAGTCGGGGATCCCGACCGATATCGGCTCGACAGCGCACGCCTCCGACTTCTGCTACACCACCAGCCATGATTTCCTGTCCTGCTGGACGACGCTCTACTCCATCGATTTTTACGAAAAGATGGGTCATTACGCCCGCATCGGTGGCCTCGAGGTCGCTCGTGTCGGCGATGACGCCCGCATGGCGGAGATCAAGCGCAAGATCGCCTCCGCTAAGGCTTTCGGCACGCGTGCCCGCCTGATCGAGCCGGCCGAGATCAAGCAGAAATTCCCGCTGATCGAAGAAGAGATGGTGCAGGGCGGCCTGTGGGATCCCGATGCCGGCCTCGTCATCCCGCGCTCGCAAACGGTCGCCGGCAAGCTGGTCGACCAGGCGGAAGCCTCCGGCAAACTCAAATCCTTCGCCAACACGCCGGCCAGGTCGCTTATCGTCGAGAACGGTCGCATCAAGGGCGTGGTGACCGATCGCGGCACCATCGAAGCCGACTACGTGATCGTTTGCGCCGGTATCTGGGGCCGGCTGATCGCGGAAATGGTGGGCGAGGACCTGCCGGTCATGCCGATCGATCATCCGCTCACCTTCTTCGGGCCCTATACCGAGTTCGCCGGCACCGGCAAGGAGATCGGCTGGCCGCTGCTGCGCGACCAGGGCAACTCGGCTTACATGCGCGATACCGGCGATCCCAAGACCGCCGAAGGCGGGCAGATCGAGTGGGGCTATTACGAAGAGACCAATCCGCGCCTTTGCCATCCGCGCGACCTTCTGGAGAAGGACCAAGCCCGTCTTTCGCCCTCGCAGCGCGACCTCGACATGGAACAGATCCTGGCGCCGCTCGAGCGCGCCATGGAACTGACGCCGATCCTGGGCGAATTGGGCTACAATGAGAGCCATTCCTTCAACGGGCTTCTGCAGGTGACGGCAGACGGCGGCCCCTCCATGGGCGAGAGCCAGAAGGTGCGCGGCCTCTGGTATGCCGTGGCGATCTGGGTCAAGGACGGCCCCGGCATGGGCAAGCTCATCGCCGACTGGATGACGGACGGCCGGACGTCGATCGACCACCACGCCATCGACTATGCGCGCTTCTATCCGCACCAGACGCAAGAGCAGTTCATCTGGGACCGCTGCACCGAAACGGCGGGGAAAGTCTACAATCCGGCCGTCCATCCGCGCGAGCCCTTCTCCAAGGCTCGCGACGTGCGCCGCTCGCCCTTCTGGGAGCGCGAGAAGGAACTCGGCGGCTATTTCATGGAACTCGGCGGCTGGGAGCGCGTCCATGGCTATGCCGCCAACGAGCACCTGCTCGAGAAATACGGCAACCGGGTGCCGGTGCGCGAAAACGAGTGGGACAACCGCCATTTCTGGCGCGTCTCCAATGCCGAGCATCTCGCCATGAGCGAGGATTGCGGCATCGTCAACCTGTCGCATTTCGCGATGTACGACGTGGAAGGCCCGGATCATGTCGCGCTGATGGAATGGCTGTGCGCGGCCAGGATCGGCGGCGATGCTAACATCGGCAAAGGCATCTATACCCACTTCCTCGACGGCGAGGGCATGGTGCGCGCCGACCTGACCGTCATCCGCATGGCCGACCGCTGCCGCGTCATCGACGGCGCAGATGCCGGCCCGCGCGACTTCCACTACATGCGGCGGACGGCAGCAGACAAAGGGTTCGATGTCGCCATCACCGACGTGACCGAAAAATACGTGACCGTCGGTATCTGGGGTCCGAACGCGCGCTCGACCTTGCAGAAGGTCGTCGAGGACCCCGATGGCCTGACGCCGGAGAACTTTGCCTTTGCCGCAATCAAGCCTGTCAGGATCGCCGGCAAGGACGTGACCGCTTTTCGCATCTCCTATGTCGGCGAGCAGGGCTGGGAACTGCATATGCGATACGAAGACGGCCTGGCCGTATGGGATGCTTTGCGTTCGACCGGCGTGATGGCTTTTGGCGTCGAGACCTATGCCAACAGCCGCCGCATGGAGAAGAGCCTGCGCCTGCAGAATGCGGATCTTTTGACCGAGTACAATCTGCTGGAGGCCGATCTTGCCCGCCCGAAGGTCAAGGAGGCCGATTTCAGCGGCAAGGCAAAGCATCTGGACTATCGCGCCCGCGCGCATCAGCCGGCCATGCTCTGCACGCTTGTCATGACGGACAATGTCGATTCCAGGGGCGTGGCCCGCTATCCCGTCAGCACGATGCCGGTGATGGACCCGCAAACTGGTGAGACGCTGGTCGACGAACTCGGTCGCCGATCGTTCACGACCTCGGTCGCCTACGGCCCGACCATCGGCAAGAACATTGCGCTCGCCTATCTGCCGTGGGCGTATTGCCAGGAGGGCCGCAAGCTGGATGTCGAGTATTTCGGCGAGAAATACCCGGTCGAAGTGGCCGCCGTCGGGTACAGGCCGCTCTACGACCCGGAGAACCTCAAGCCACGCAGCTGAGCCTCCCACAATAGAAGGTGAAGGCGGACTCGCAAAAACGTGAATGCAAGGACCTAAGGCGCGTTGCGTCTGAGGGAAGTCATGCGACGTGCTTTAAGCTCTTGTTGTTATGCATGTCGCTACCCAACTCCGCTGCGCCTTTTGGGCGACATGCATTAGCCCGGTGGCTAGGCTTTTCGCTTTGTGGCGCGACGATTTTCGCTTACCTTGCGGCATGTCTGCTTTTCCCCGCGCAGGACATCTCCTCTCAGGCGCCGCCGCGCTGGCGCTGACGTTCGTCCAGGCGCCGGAATCCCGCGCTGCCGATCCCGTCGACGTCGAACTGGTGCTGGCGGTCGACGTTTCGCTGTCGATGTCGCCGGCCGAACTCGAAATCCAGCGTCGCGGCTATGTCGCGGCACTGACGCATGACACGGTACTGCAGGCCATCGCCGACGGCGCCTACGGCAAGATTGCCGTCACCTATGTCGAATGGGCCGGCACGACCTGGCAGCACATCATCGTGCCGTGGACGGTGATCGCCAATCGTGCCGACGCCGAGCGGGTGGTCGAGCAACTCTCCGCCCATGCGCCCAACAGCGCGCGGCGCACCTCGATTTCCGGTGCCTTGCAATTCAGCAGCGATCTCTTCGCCGAGAGCGGCTTTCAGGGCGTCAAGCGCGTCATCGACATTTCAGGCGATGGCCCCAACAATCAAGGTGCCCCCGTCGACATCATCCGTGACGAACTGGTCAGGCAAGGCATTACCATCAACGGCCTGCCGCTGATGACCCGGGGCGGCTTCACTAGCGTCTACGACGTCAACTATCTCGACCGCTATTACACAGACTGCGTCATCGGCGGGCCCGGCGCGTTCATGATCCCGGTCAACGAGTGGACGCAGTTTCCCGAAGCGATCCGCCGCAAGCTGGTGCTTGAGCTTGCCGGGCCTGCCTCACCGCAATGGGCGGCGGAAGAAGCGGCGCATCCGCCGGTGGTGCTGGCGCAGGACAAGCCGGCCACCGACTGCCAGGTCGGCGAGAAAATGTGGCGCGACCGAAGCTGGATGTTCGACACCCGCTAGACTTCAATCGCCATCCGCCAGAGGTACGCGTGCAAAATATTGCCTTGTCTTGTCTACGCGGCCAGCAACTGCTTGCGATCGACGCGCTCCTGCTGCGGCGAGCGCGCATAGAGCTCGCGGTAGCATTTGGAGAAATGCGAGGCGGAGACGAAGCCGCAAGCGACCGCCACTTCGACCACCGGCAGCGATGATTGGATCAGCAAGTGCCGGGCCCGGTCGAGGCGGATCTCCAGATAGTAGCGGGCAGGGGATCGTCCCATCTCGGTGCGGAACAGGCGCTCGATCTGCCGGCGTGACAGGTCGACATGGTCGGCGATCTCGATCAGCGACAGCGGCTCGGACAGGTTTGCTTCCATCAATTCGATGATGGTCAGCACCTTGGAGTTCTGCACGCCAAGGCGTGCGCGCAGCGGCAGGCGCTGGCGATCGGTTGGGCTGCGCACGCGGTCGGTCAAGACCTGCTCGCAGACCCGGTTAACCAGATTGTCGTCGAAATCGTCGCCGATCAGCTTCAGCATCATATCGAGCGCCGCGGTGCCGCCGGCGCAGGTGTAGATGTTCTGGTCGATCTCGAAGAGGTCGGCAAAGACATTGGCCTTCGGGAACGCTTCGGAAAAGCCCGGCAGGTTCTCCCAATGAATGGCGCAGCGCTTGTTGGACAGCAGGCCCGCGGCGGCCAGTATATGAGCGCCAGTGCACAAGCCGCCGATGGCGACGCCGCGATTGTATTCCTCGCGCAACCAGGCGAAGGCCGATTTGTTCTGGTAGCGCTCGACATTGATGCCGCTGCAAACGACCGCCATATTCGGCCGTTCGGAGCCGGACATCTTCTTGCGTTCGTCCTCCAGCGAGGTGTCGACGGCGCATTCGACGCCGTTCGAGGCGCGCACCGGCTTGCCGTCGATGCTGGCGAGCCGCCAGCGGTAGGCCTCGTAGCCGAGCATCCGGTTGGCCGAGCGCAACGGATCGAGCGCCGTTGCAAAGGCGATCATGGTGAAATCGGGGACCAGGAAGAATACAAACGATCGCCTGATCGGATGATTTACGACGTTCACAGGGTAACCCTCACGCTGCAATGGCGCGAACAGGATGTCGCGATCAGCATAGCGACATCAGGAAAAACTTTTCTTGTCAATCGGCTAGGCGGCAACAGAAAGACTTTATTTGCGACATCGGTCGCAAATGGGCAATCGCTATGCGATGACGGACCCGACATGCTGCCGGATTAAGCATTTGCCGCACGTGGTCGGGGCATGACCAAGCACGCCGCCTCGGCAAACCGAAGCGGCGCTGTGATCAACTTCGAAGCAGCAGCAGCAGCGAGCGCCGCTTGCGAGCTTGGCAGATCAGGCGACGAAGCCGAGGCGTGCGGCGGCCACGGCGCCGGTCTGGCCCGGCATGGTGTTGGCAAGGCGCTGGCGCTCGAGCGCGGTCGTCAGGCTCATTTCACGGCGAGCAAAAAGGCGGGCAAAAAGCTTCATCATCATCTCCATTCGGTTGCTCAGACGGGTCGCCTTCGCGTGATGGAGTGGGGCAGCTCGTTGGCTGGCGCTGATATAGGCTTACGTGAAGGGAAACTAAATCACAAAAGCGAAGCACTTGACATGAAAAGCGACATGGAATGCGACAAGTTTGGGCAGTCTGCCCAAGATTTGTGAATATGTACAAGGCGTTAGGCAGGAATCCCGCTGCTATGCAGCGTATTCATATGCGTTATGCTGCGGCGACATGGCTATAAAAGAACATTTGATCAACAAATAAAAAGGCCTGCCGGACATGGTCTGTGCGGCAGGCCTTCAGCTTTTGATACACACGATCTATTTTGCTCCGCCAGCCCAGGATCCAACGCCGTGGCGAGTGCCGGTCTTGGTGTCGGCGGCTTCAGGCCAACCGATATCCTTCTGCAGTTCGATCGGCAGAGAGCGGATGGCGCGTTCGGTCTGGTAGCGGGTGCGGGCCGCGCTGAATTCGGTCGCGATGCGGCCGATGGATGACAGGATAGACATATTAATTCTCCTTTAGGGTTGGGTCGGGTGCCGGTCGCTCGGCGGACCAAGCGCTACATCCGGTTTGTTTCAGCTTCATTTCGTGTCGATTGCAGATCAGTGTCGCAGTCGTTTCAACGATGAGTCTGCCTTCGATGGAGTTGACTATCCTCCCAAAGTGATGTTCAATCAAACGAAATGGAATGATAGTTTGCATCAGAAAAATTGAAGGTCGATCCCGATGAACGCCCCACTCAATCATCCGTTGCCGCTGCTCGATCTGGACGTCTTGCGCACCTTCGTGGCGATCGCCGAGACCGGCAGTTTCACCACCGCTGCCAGTGCCGTCTTCCGCACGCCGTCGGCCGTCTCCATGCAGATCAAGAAGCTTGAGGACATTCTAGGCCGCTCCGTGTTCGCTCGCGACGCCCGCTCGGTGACACTGACCACGGATGGCGAGATGCTGCTCGGCTACGCCCGCCGGCTGTTGTCGATCAACCGCGAGGTGGTGTCAAAGTTCATCATCCCCGACATTGTCGGGGTGGTGCGGCTCGGCTCGCCGGACGACTATGGCGAGCGCGTGCTGCCGCATGTGCTGAAGCGTTTTGCACAGTCGCATCCTTCGATCGCTGTCGACGTGACCATCGACCAGAGCATCAATCTGCGCCGGCGCATGGACGACCGGGCGCTCGACATCACGCTTCTCACCAATTCCTACAAGACCAGCGCGCTCGGCGCCGAAGTGCTGCTCACCGAACCGATCGTCTGGGCCGGCGCCAAGGGCGGCTGCGCGCATCTGCGCGAACCGCTGCCGGTGTCATTGTGGGAAGAGGGCTGTGCCTGGCGGGCAGGCGCCCTCGAGGCGCTCGGGCGTGAGGGCCGCAACTATCGGGTCGCCTATATGAGCGCGCACACCGCCGGCCAGCGGGCCGCAATCATGTCCGACCTCGCGGTGGCGCCGCTGCCGAAATCGTTCCTCGGCAGCGACATGGTCGAGCTTTGCCCGAAGGACGGCATGCCGGACATCGGCACCTACAATCTGGCCATGGTCGTGGCGCCGGACGCCAGCGCGCCGGTGAAAGCCGTTGCCGATCACATCCGGGCGACGTTCGAAGTGTTCAGAGAAACCGGGAAATTTTGACTCAGGACCTCAATGGCGCAAACAGGTTGTGAGTGGGGACTTCACGACCTGTTCTTTGCAGCGCCAATTCGCCGGCCTTGGCGTGATAGCTCTCGGTTTCGCTGGTTAAAAACGTCGCGATGCTGTCTCGCGCGCGCCGCGCCTCTGGCATGTCGATCAGCGGCCAGACGTGGAACATGCCTTCCTCGTAGACGACCTCTATCTCGACACCGGCGGCACCGGCCTTTTGCGCGAAGATCAGATTGTCGGGGGTCAGCATGTCGCGCGAACCGGTCAGAAGCAGCGTTTTCGGCAACACCGAGAGGTCGCCGTAAAGCGGGCTGATGCGCCAGTCGCTGGGATCGATGCCGGCACTGTAAAGCCGGATCGCCTCGAGGCCACCAGGAATGCCCAGCCACGGATCATTGCGTTCCGCCTCGAACACTTCGGGGTTGGCCAGCGACATGTCGAGGCCTGGCGAAATCAGCACATGGCGCGACGGCAAGGGCAGGGCTTCCTCCGCGGCCATCATGGTCAGCACCACGGCCATGTTGCCGCCGGCGGAATCGCCCATGAAGACGATGTCCTGCGCTTCCGTTTCGTCGAGCATCTGACGGTAGACCTCGCCGACCATGCCGAACATGGCATGGAAATCGTGTTCGGGAGCAATGGGGTAGATCGGCACGGTGATGCCGAAGCCCAGCCGGTCGGCCATATCGGCGATCAGTCCCCAGTGATAAGACGAGATTTGAAAGACATAGGCGCCGCCATGCAGGTAGAGGATCCGCTTTCGCTCGCCGGTCTTTGGTGCGATCTCGTACACGGGAAAGCCGTCGACGCTGCGCGTCGCGATCTCGAAACGCTGATGCAGCGATGCGGGCGGCTGATGGTTCTCCGTCTTGCGAGCGTAGGCGATCCAGCGCTGCAGGTTTTCCGGGCTGGAAAAGGCTTTCTTGCGGCTATACCTGAGCACGAAGGAAACGACGTGGCTTTTGATACTGGGCATGCGGACACACGGACTTCGGCTGAGCCGACTAAGAGAACCCCTCGCAATCGAAGATCGTGCCTTCGCCCAGAATGTCAAGATTTGCGCGGTCTCAACACGGCCCTGTGATCTGGCTGGCAATCAAGGCCAGCGCAGCATCGCTCAGCGCCTGGGCAGCAGTACGGCGCGCAGCCGACGGTCGATTGCTGCCGGAGCCGGATGACGGCTCCGGCGCTTGGCCAGCAGCTTGCATTTGTCGGCGAAGGTCATCAGCGCGCCGAACCCAGAAGCAGGGCCGAGAAGCTGACCTGCGGGTCGTTGCGCGGCGACACGGGCCAGCCGATGTCCTTCTGAATTTCGGGCGGCAGGCTGTTCATGGCCCGGACCGACCTGTTCCTGCTGTGCGCGTGCTTGATGGCCGTACCAAAGCGGCCGAGACTTTCGAACATCGACATCTTCATCTCCCTTAGAGTGCTGCGGCGGCTGAAAGTTATTTCCTGCCTGCCGTTCGATGCCGGATAAATGCGCCGCGTGTGTATCTGGTGGATTTCACTGATAACAGCGCCTTGTTTCAGTTCGGGCTGATCCGGAAACATGGGCATGCCAACGAGAATGAGGGCGAAGTGCAGCTTTTTAGCCGCGGGGGGCTAACCCCGGCCGCGCCGGGCGGCGTGGCCTTCGCGCGAACGACGCCGTGGCGCGGCATCGCCGGCAATGCCGTCCTCGCTGACAGTCTTGCGCGGCGGCAGCTTCACCGCCGCCGATAGTTTCGGGAACGGGTCGATCTTGTTCGGCAGCGCCATGGCATAGACGAAATGCTCCTGGAATCTCGGCTCCAGCGCAGTCTCGATCTTCTCGATCCGGCTCACCGTTTCCTCGATCTCGCGGCGATAGCCGCGATTGAGCAGCGCCATGCGCGCACCGGCACCGGCGGCGTTGCCGACGGCCGAGACCTTGTCGAGATCGCAGTCGGGGATCAGTCCCAGCACCATGGCGTATTTCGGATCGATGAAGGAGCCGAAGGCGCCGGCGAAGTGGATGCGGTCGACATGATCGGTGTGCTGCTTTTCCATCAACAGCTTGGTGCCGGCATAGAGTGCTGCCTTGGCGAGCTGGATGGCGCGCACGTCGGTCTGGGTGATGGTGATCCTCGGCTCACCCTCCTTCAGCACGTAGGAGAAGGTGCGGCCACTGGCGGTCACGCGCGGCGAGCGGGCGCAGAGCCCACCGTCGACGACGCCGTCCTCGGAGATGATGCCGGCCAGGTACATCTCGGCGACCACCTCGATGATGCCGGAGCCGCAGATGCCGGTGACGCCGGTTGCCTGCACGCTGTCGAGGAAGCCGGGCTCGTCGGACCACAGTTCCGAGCCGATGACGCGGTATTTCGGCTCCAGCGTGTCGGCATCGATGCGGACGCGCTCGATGGCGCCGGGCGCGGCGCGCTGGCCGCCGGAGATTTCCGCGCCCTCGAAGGCCGGACCGGTGGGTGAGGAGGCTGCTACTACCCGCTGGCGATTGCCGAGCACGATCTCGGCATTGGTGCCGACGTCGACGATCAACATCATCTCGTCCTGGCGGTGCGGGCCTTCCGACAGCGTCACCGCAGCCGCGTCGGCGCCGACATGGCCGGCGATGCACGGCAGCATGTAGAGCCTGGCGCCCTGGTTGAGCTTCAGGCCGATATCCGACGCCTTGATGTGCACGGCGCCCGAGACGGCCAGCGCGAAGGGCGCGCCGCCGAGTTCGGTCGGATCGATGCCGAGGAACAGATGGTGCATGATCGGATTGCCGACGAAGACGCAATCCAGGATGTCGTTGCGCTGGACGTTGCCTTCCGCGCAAACCTTGTCGACGAGACCCGAGATCGCCTCGCGCACCGCGACCGTCATGCCTTCGCGGCCGTCCGGGTTCATCATCACATAGGAAACGCGGCTCATCAGATCCTCGCCGAAGCGGATCTGCGGGTTCGACGTGCCTGACGAGGCGGCGACGCGGCCCGACAGCAGCGACACCAGATGCATGGCGATGGTGGTCGAGCCGATATCGCAGGCAAGCCCGTAGGCCTCGTTCTTGAGGCCGGGCCACAACGAGATGACCCGCGCGGTCTCGCTTTCGGCATCCTTGTGGATGGCGGCGGTCGCGGTCCAGTTGCCTTTGCGCAGGATGCCTTGCACCTGCGGCAGCAGATGGAAATCGAAATCGAGGCTGTTGAGCCCCCAGTCCTTCATCAGCGCGATCTTCAGGCGATCGAGATCGCCTGATGGATTGTGCATGTCGGGCTCTTCGATCTCGACATAGCACATGTGGATTGCCGAATCGCGGGCAATGACCCTGGTGTCGGCATCCTTGCGAATGGTCTGGGCGTTGATGACCGTGTCCTGCGGCACATCCACGACGAGATCGCCGAGGATCTGCGCCGAGCAGGACAGGCGGCGCCGTTCGGGAAGGCCGCGCACGCGTTCGTAGCGTTCCTCCTTGGCGCCCTTGGGCGAGATGTGGTCGTTGGAAGAGACGATCTTGTGCTTGGCGAAATTGCCTTCCTGCACCTCGACCTGGCAGCGCCCGCAGGTGGCGCGTCCACCGCACACGCTCTCGACATAGACGCCGAGCTGGCGTGCGGCATCGAGCACCGGCGTGCCGACCGGAAACCGCCCGCGCTTGCCGGACGGCATGAACAGCACGAGTGGATCGGTGATGTTGGCAGGAGAGTTCACGATTGCGCGCTTATCCTCGGGCCATACGGGCTTCACGACCCCCGCGCCGGCGACCGCCATTGCCATTGCCTTCGCCCGGCGCATTGACCTGCGTGGGCGCCGCGATCGCCTGGCCGCCTTCGGCCGGCTTGTAGTCCTTGTAGGTCCTGATCCAGTTGGTGCAGTTCTCGTCGGTGCCGTTCAGCACATTGGCGCCGCGCACCGCTTCCATCTCCTGCGGCCGCACCGGGTTCATGATCGCCGAGGTCATGCCAGCGCCGATCACCATCGGGATGAAGGCGGCGTTGATGCCGTGGCGGTGCGGCAGGCCGAACGAGATGTTTGACAGGCCGCAGGTGGTGTTGACCTTGAGCTCTTCACGCAGCCGGCGCAGCAGGGCAAAGACCTGGCGGCCGGCGTCGCCGAGCGCGCCGATCGGCATGACCAGCGGGTCGACGACCACGTCATGCGCCGGAATGCCGAAATCGGCGCAGCGCTCGACGATCTTCTTGGCGACGGCAAAGCGCACATCCGGATCCATCGAAATGCCTGTCTCGTCGTTGGAGATGGCAACCACCGGGACATTGTATTTCTTGACCAGCGGCAGGATGGCTTCGAGCTTTTCTTCCTCGCCGGTGACGGAGTTGACCAGCGGCCGGCCCTTGGCGACCCTGAGCGCCGCCTCGATCGCCGCGGTCACCGAACTGTCGATCGACAGCGGCAGGTCGACCAGCCCCTGCACGATCTCCAGCGTCTGCACCAGCAGGCCGGGTTCTGTCTCGTTCGGGTTGACCGAGGTGACGCCGGCATTGACGTCGAGCATGGTCGCGCCGCAGGCGGCCTGTTCCAGCGCGTCCCTGATGACGGTATCGAAATTGCCTGCGATCATCTCGGCCGCGAGCTTCTTGCGCCCGGTTGGATTGATGCGCTCACCGATCACGCAGAAGGGCTGGTCGAAGCCGATGATGATTTCTCGTGTCGCCGAGGCGACGATCGTCCGGGTCATGCAATCTCTCCCTCGTGATATAAAGACTTCTTTATATCGTTTCTGTTTTCGATCAAGCGAATGGTGGCGTCCGCGCCATCAATGCGCGGTCTTGACCATGTCGACCTGCGTTTCGGTGATCTCGTCGTGCAAAATGTGGTCGAGCCGGTCGGCGACGAGCTGATCGTCGCGGCGGATTTCGCGTTTCCAGGGCTGGCGCCCCTTCAGCACGCCCGATTCATCGACGATCTCGGCGACATATTCCTCCTGGCGATAGGCCATCACATGGACGCCGCAGACGCCGGGAATTTCTTTCACCTCGTTGATGATATCGATGCAGAGCTGCTTGCCTTCCTTCTTCTGGTCCTGGGCGCCTTCCAGCCGCTTGACGATCGAATCGGGGATATGAATGCCCGGCACGTTTGAGCGGATCCATTTGGCGGTCTTGGCCGAGGCCAGCGGTCCGACGCCGCACAGGATGAAGCATTTTTCCGTAAAACCGAGATCGCGGACCTGCTGCATGTAGGTGCGGAACATCGGCACGTCGAAGCAGTACTGGCTCTGCACGAATTGCGCGCCGGCGGCGATTTTCTTGCCCAGCCGGTAGGGGCGGAAATCGATCGGCGGCGCGAAAGGGTTGATCGCCGCGCCGAGGAAAAGCTGCGGCGGCGTCGTCAGCTTGCGGCCGGACAGGAACTTGCCGTTGTCGCGCATGATGCGGCAGGTTTCCAGCAGTGACATGCAGTCGAGATCGAATACCGGCTTGGCGCCTGGCTGGTCGCCGGCCTGCACGCCGTCGCCGGTCAGGCACAGCATGTTGGCGACGCCCATCGCCGCCCCGCCCAGCACGTCGCCCTGGATGGCGATGCGGTTCCTGTCGCGGCAGGCGATCTGCATGATCGGGGCATAACCCATGCGGGTCAGCAGCGCACAGATGCCGACCGACGACATGTGGCAGTTGGCGCCCGAGGCGTCGACGGCGTTGATGGCGTCGACCCAGCCGTCGAAGATTTTGGCGCGGTTGTAGACGTCTTCCGGATCGGCGCTGTCGGGCGGGTTGAGCTCGGTGGTCACCGCGAATTCGCCGCGCCTCAGGACGCGCTCCAGCCGGCCGCGCGAGGTGTGGCCGGGCAGGGGGTCGAGCGGCAGATGGATGCCGGCCGGGTTCTCGTCGGGCTGGCGGCCGATCATGCCGGTGCCCCAGGTTTTGGAACGTTGCGCGCGGCTTCGCGGGCGGCGGCGGCCTGTGCGGTCACCCGCAGCCATGCCGAGGTCTCGCGCAGCGACTGGTCGACCGGCTTCTGCACGTCGAGGATCTTGTCGCCATGCACCATATTGCGTGAACCTTCCCAGGCCTTGACCCAGACGCACGGCATGTCAGGCTCGACCTCGCAATTTCCGTTGGCACGCACACCGCCGCAAGGGCCGTTGCGCAATTGCTTGGGGCAATTCATCGGGCACGACATGCCGGTAGAAGAAAGGACGCACTGGCCGCACATGCGGCAGTCGAACATAAAACCCTTGACGCGTTTTTCGACGAATTTGATCGGACCTTCGACGCGGCCGTAACCGATGCGCTTCCACAGCGGATGGAGGAGCAAAAACATGTCGGAGAACCTGGCGTAGAACCATTCGAGCAGTCGCGAGTGGCGGACGGACCACAGCCTGACAGCGAAGGAGCGCTGCACGCGCCGCTGCGGCGACACGTCGGCCGGCTTGTAGTCGGATTTCGGCGCTGCCTTCTTGACCAGAGTGGCCTGGGTAATCGCCGGGGTGGTTTCAGACATCTTCTTTTCCGCCCGCCTTGACCAGAGCGACCAGCCGCTCGCGGTCGTATTTCGCGTCGATGTCCTGAAAGGCTTTTTCCACCTCGCCTTCAAGATCGTCGCTGACCGACACGGGGTCGGCCTTGCGCCATTCGGCAAGGTAGTCGTCGGTGCCGCCGGCGCCGGTGCGCATCGCGCACATGTCGATCGCCTCGGTAAAGCGCAGCGGCAGTTCGCGCTTGGCGTTCTGCCGGCCCTTCTTGACGATGACCTGGGCGGGGATGTCGCGCCAGTAGACGACGATCAGATCGGCCATGAATTTCCTACTCCTCGCGCATGACCCCGAAAATCGGCATCGAATTTGGAAAGGATCATGCGCCGACATAAAGTGCTACAGCGTCCATTGCGCGTCCAATAGGACGCGCGGCGCTGTAGTGAGTGCGAGCATTGCCGGAAGCGCTGTCGGGCTGCTTGTTATGGGACGACGCGCGCGCATTCAAAAGCGACGCAATTGGCAGCCGCAACGGAAACGCGAAGATATTCGATGCTTGGCCTGGTTTTGATCAGCCGGCGCGACGATCGAAGCTGCCGACAAGCTTCCTGTGGAAGCGGATATAGCCTCGCTCGGTCGTGCGCAGATGTTCGGCGACAATTTGGTGGAAACGCGGCAGGCGGTGAAAGGGAACGGCCGGATAAGAATGGTGCTCGGAGTGGTAAGGCATGTTCCACGCCACGAAGCGTACCAGCCTTGTGGTAAAGGTGGTGCGGGTGTTTTCGAGCATGTTGGCGACATGCGGGCAGAGCGCGTGCTCGGCCAACAGATAGGCCCGCAAGAAGGGCTGGCCGACGAGCACCGGCACGATCCACACCCACAGCAGAAGCGCCGACTGCACGGCCAGCGAGGCCGCCAGCAGCACTGCATAGACGAACAGGAACCAACGCGCTTGCGACGTCACCTTGTCGCGGCCTTTTTCCGGCACGAAGCCGTCGCGGTTGCGGCCGGCGGCGTTGACGACGATCACGCGCGCCATGCCGCTCCAATAGGGGATCCCGGAGAGATAGCGCACATACTGGCCGATGGTCTCCGGTTTCGGAGCCATCAGTTCGGGGTCGTTGTCCGGATCGTGCGTGTGGCGATGGTGCGCGAAATGGAAATAACGGAACCATGCCGGCGGCAGCAGGATCAGGAAGCCGGTCACGGCGGCGATGGCGCGATTGAGCCACGGCGTCCTGAAGGCCGTTTCGTGGATCGTCTCGTGCAACAGCGTGAAGAAAAAGACGATCAGGATCCCCTGCGGCAGCACGAGAACCGGCCAGAACGGGATGCGGGCGGCGATCAGCGCACCCAGCACGACAACCAGCCCGCCGTGAACGGCCAGCCGGACAATGCCAGGCCTGTCCAGTTTGGCGGTGAGGTCGCGACGATCATGGACCGAAAGGCTGGCGATGATGGTGCGGTGGTCGATTTCGCTCATAACGGCGCAAGCTTATCGCCAGGGCGCCGTCCGGTAAATCGGCGCTCGTTGCCAGACGCCGGTTTTTGCGCCGGTCCAGAAATAGACCCAGATCGTCGGATGGTACCATTGTTTCCAAGGCAGGCCGCGGCGCGGCGCCCGCAAAGACATAGTGCTAGTCGTGAAAATCTGACGGTTGATACCCAAATCGAATTGCATCGATGGGCGGTTAACTGCCTTCCGTGTCGCCGATTGGAACGCACAGGCAGCGCCATATCAAGACCTTCGTGGTCTCACTTGCGAAATCGTGATCCGCACTCAATCCAGACATCTAGTGATTGGACTTGACGCGCTACTTCGGGACGAGCGACCCGGCGCGGCTTCCTGGGGTTGGATGAATCGCGCCGTTTCGGCCGGGGTCGTTATGTGGCTCATTCGAGCGCAATAGAGCGCGACTCGCGATCACTCTAGGCGGGTCTTGCCGAGCTGAGTGTACCAAGTAGCGTTGTCCCAAAAGCTCGTGATCTTGATGATCCGGCCTTCCTCGTTAGTTTCCAGAATGAACAGATGGCGCAACCAATACTCCTTGCCTTTGTTCGTGATTCCAAACGCGTCCTTAGTCTGCTTTCCGCCGATGTGAACATCCACGAAGGCAACGTCACCGCTCTTGTCCTCCCAGATTGTGCTAACCTCGTTGCGCAGGTCAGGGAAAGCATCGATCAGCGTCCGCCAGACCGGCACGCCATCTTTGAGGACATTGCCGGAACCAGCGTCACCGAAAGGCACGTAGACGAACGTGGCATTCTCGGTAAAAAGAGTGGTCATGGCGTCTACCTTCCGATCGCGGTAAGCGTCGAAGAATTTCTTTGCCGCTTCCGCTGCATTTGCCGCTTCCGCCGCAGCGACCGCGAAGGCAGACAAGGTGATTGCGATCAGCACCGCCGCCGAAATCCGAGCTGGGTGTAATTTTTCCCGTGTCCTGAGTGAATGGAACGTCATCATCTCCTCCCTGAGATTGTTGACTGCAGCAGATTGTCCAGAACGGCAGATCAGGATTCTACTAGATCGAGGAACGTCCTCGCTTCCTTGATGTCCGGCGTCGCGAAGCCCTCTGTGAACCAGCCGCAAACCGGTGCGAGAAGGTCGTGGGCCCTTTGCCGCTCGTTTCCCTGGACCCAGAGTCGGGCAAGAGATGTGGCGGCTCGCAGCTCCCAAAGCTTGGCGCGTTGATGTTGGGCCACGGTAAGCGCGTGCAGGAAGGAAGCCTCGGCCTTCTCGTCCGCCTTCAAGTCCAGGAGCAGTTCGCCCTTGCGGAGGTGCAACTCAGTCTCGTTCCACCGCTCGTTGGTCTCGGTGATCAATGCGAGCCCTTCCTCGATCCTGTCGAGTGCCGCGCGTGGGTTGCCAAGCCTGCTGAGGGCGCTGGCGAGCATGAGCAGCCAGCGTGGCACAAAAAGCTTAGCGTCGTGCCCACGCCATTCGACTATGCCGTCACGCATTTGAGCAAGACCGCTATCCGACTCACCCGCCTGGATCAGAACCCAACCCTTGAGAATGACCCCTGCTGTACGCCAAAGTGAGAAACCGTGCTCCGTACTGATTGAGATCAGTTCATCGACAATGGCCTCATCCGCACCAAAGTTGCTGTCGCGCTTATACGCGCCGAGATCTCTCGAATAAGTGCAAAACAGGGCCGATTGGAACAGGCCGAACGCCGCGGATGGGCTGTGCCGGTGGTGTCTTATAGCCTGTAACAACTCGGTGTATTTCTCGAATGCTTGATCGGGATAACCGAGGTGCAGCAGCGCGTGGGCGATATAGCAAAGGTTTGCGATACGGGGATCATAGGCGAATCGATAGGCAAGCGCAGCGTGCTCGTTCGGATCGTACAGCGCCAACGACGCCTCCATATGCTTGCGTCCGGCATCAAAATCTCCCCGGTGCACCGACGTGATGCCGACGCACCGGTGTGCGATCATGATTGTGGCCCGATCGCAGTCGCATTCGGCCCTGCGCAGCATCGATGTCGTCGTTGCCAGCGCAGCATCGAGTTGACCACGCAGGAGGTAGACGAGATACCGGCCGTAATCGGCCACGCTGCGCAGAGTGATGTCGTCCACTCGCTCGCACAACTCCTCGGCTCGCGCGAACGCCGCTGCGGTGGCCGGCGACGACCAACCTTTGGCCGCCATAAAGGCGGTGCCCAACGCCACCTGCATATCCAGCTCCAGGCGGACGCGCTCCTGAGTGTCAGGTAGCGTGCGGACAAGTCTTAGCCCATTTTCCAGGTGCGCGATCGACTCCAAAATTGCAGAGCGCTGGATCGCCGATTGCGCGGCTTGCCACCAGTAGCTGACTGCCCGCTCGATAAGGCCTGCCTCGGTGCAGTGATGGGCAATGATCTCCGGCAAAGCCTCGGAACCCGCTGCCACACGCTCTTCGAGAGCCGCGGCGATGCGCGCGTGCATCTGCTGCCGCCGAGTTTTAAGAAGGCTGGAATACGCCGCATCCTGCACAAGCGCATGCTTGAAGCTGTAGGTCGCTTCCGGCGGCGCACCGCGGCAATAGATCAGCTCGGACCTGCAGAGCTGGGCCAAAGCGTCCTGCAGTTTGACTTCGTCGTGCGGCGCCACGGCGGCCAGCAGATCGTGCGAGAATTCGCGGCCGATTACAGCCCCGATCTGCGCCACCTCCTTGACCGGCGCCAGGTGATCGAGGCGAGCCATTAGCGAGTCGTGCAGCGTAGCCGGGATCGCCAGCGGCGGGAGAGTTCCGGTCAACTCGAAATGATTGCCGACGTCCCGCAAAAGGCCTGACTCCAGGACTGTCTTGGTCAGTTCCTCAACGAATAGCGGAACCCCGTCAGTTCGCGCCATGATCTGGTCCAGAACCTCGCGCGGTAGCGCCTTGCCGCCGGTGACGCGGAGAGCCACGGCTGCGCCGTGCCGTCGCGTGAGACGAGAAAGCGAGAGCTGGGTCACATGGGCATGGCTGGTCCAGGGTGGGCTGAATTCCGGCCGGAAGGTGATCAGAACCAGTGCCGGCAGACGCTGGACCCGCTCAATTACCAGGCCCAGCAGCTCTAGTGTCGAAGGGTCGATCCAATGCACATCCTCGTATACGGCCAACACAGGCTTCTGCTTGGCTAGGCCGGCGAGCTGCTCGACCAAGATTTCCAGCGTGCGTTGCTTGATGCGCTGTGGCGGCAGATCGATTGGCGGGTAGCGTGTTTCGGTTGGGATCGCAAGCAGAGCGGCCAGTACTTGCGCCGCCTCCCGGTCCTGCTCGCCGCCCCGAGCGAGCAGAGTTTCAAGTTTATCGAGCTTCATCTCGGCGGTGTCATCACGGTCGAAATGCGCCGCCCGCTCCAAAAGTCCGACCACCGGATAAAGCGCACTGTTGGTGTGGTACGGCGAGCAGTAATTGCTGAGCGGGATGTACGATTCGTTGGCCAAGTGCTCGCGCAAGGCGCGCACAATGCGCGACTTGCCAATCCCCGGCTCCCCGGAGAGGAGGATCACCTGTCCTTCACCTTCCTCCGCCCGCGACCAGCGTTCCAGAAGCAGAGCCAGCTCCTGCTCGCGGCCAACGAGCTTCGTCAGCGCGCCGGTGTGGAATGCCTCGAAGCGGCTTTCGGCCCGGCCCTCGCCTCTGACGGAATAGGCTTTCAAGGCCGTCTCGAAGCCCTTCAGAACCTGTGGTCCCAGATCCTCCAACTCGAACAGATCGCCCAGCAGATGTCTTGTGCTCTCGGCGACAATTACGCTGCCCGGCCGGGCCAAGTCCTGCAGTCGCGAGGCCAAGGTCGGCGTCTCGCCGACCACCGCCCGCTCGCGCGCTTCCTTGTCGCCGACAAGCTCACCGACCACCACGAGACCCGTCGCGATCCCCACCCGGCCCGCAAGCGGCTTGCCATCCGGCGCCCGCAGTTGCGCCACTGAACTGGCAACCGCCAAGCCTGCGCGCACCGCCCGCTCGGCATCATCTTCATGCGCTCGTGGCCAGCCGAAATATGCCAGCACACCATCGCCCATGAATTTCGCAATGTGTCCCTCGAAGCGGGTAATCTCGCCTGCGCAACAATTCTGGTAGCCTCGGATGATCTCACTCATCTCCTCGGGAAAGGCCGTGCCGTATTGCTGCAGCCCTAAGCTGCGCAGCCACTCCTCAATGTCCATGTCCCACTTCCGCGGTGGAGACGCCGGAGGGCTCCTTCGGCAACAGTCCGGCAGTCTTACACAACTGGGGTCCTATGCAACGTCATGGAAGTTGTGGCCGACGGGCTTCTAGCGGCCGGCGTGTTAGCGAGGTAGGCGGATCAACCGTCCGGTCTTTGAACCCTGCCGAATTTCAGATCGCTGGAACGAACGGCAGATCCCCACAGCTGTCCTTAAACCACGCCCGCGCCAAGGTCGCGAAAGGGTCACGACGTTCCCTTGACCTCTCATCAGGGATGGTCCGCAAGGGGTCGTCTCGCGTCCTTCTACGTGTGTACCAAGCGTCAGGTCTTCACCACTAGCGCGTGGGTTCGCTTTAGATCGCCGGGTTAACCCTGATGATCGGCCTCAGGACAGCGGGCTCAGCGCTTGAATTCAAGGATGTCGAGCTTCGATTCGTAATAGGGGGCCGGGAATTCGATGCGCCATTCGTTGGCGCTGTTGCGAAAGGCATAGCCGACCTGGTCGCTTTGCGGGCCGCTGCCATAGGGTTTTGCGGGATCGTTGTTGACAAAGATGGAGCCGAGATAGATCGCGCGCTTTTCGCCGTCGTCGAAGAAGCGGCCCTTGGTGCGCTGCGAACCGGTGAGTTTTTCCAGTATCCAGCCCGAACCATCGTCGCTCACCTTGCACTTGAACCAGCCATAGATGACGAGCGGGCTCAGCCCGCCGGCCTTGATGGTGCGGCATTGCCAGTTGCCGGTCAGGTCCTTGCCGGAAAACGCGACCAGCGGCTTTGCCAGCAAGGCGTCGAGTTGCTTGACCTCGGCGGCTTCGCCGGCCCTGGCTTCATCAAGGGCTGCCTTGCGCGTCTCGTCATATTTGTCGAGCCGCACCTTGTCGGCGGGCGTGATCAGCTTCTGCACCTCGCCTTCGGCGAGCGCGGGCAGGGCGAAGCAGAAAACGCCTGCGGCAATCAAGAGGCGAGCGATCATCGGTGCGTTCCTAGCGACGGCTGGAACAGCCTGTTTTCTCGTTTGGCATACAACTTACCCGTTCGCGGCGGCCTGTCATCCGTGCTTAACAGCAGTCAGCTTAAAACTCGTGGTTTCACCGATGCGGATCTTGCTTACGGGGTCGTCAGGCTGGCTGGGCAGCGCGCTCGCGCTGCGCCTGCGGGCGCTTGGCCATGACGTCATCGGGCTGGATCCGGTCCCGTCGGCGCCAACGCAGGTGATCGGCTCGGTCGCCGACCGTGATCTGGTGATGCGGACGGTCGGGGAAAACCGCATCGAGGCGATCGTCCACAGCGGCGCACTGCACAAGCCTGATATCGAACACCACCGCAATGAGGATTTCATCGAGACGAATGTGCGCGGCACGCTCAACCTGCTCGACGCGGCGGTGTTATACGGCGTTCAGCGCTTCGTCTTCACGTCGACGACCTCGCTGATGATCTCGAAAGCCATACGCGCCGGCCTCACCGGCGGTGCGCGCAAGGCCGCCTGGCTGACGGAAGACATGTCGCCCGAGCCGCGCAACATCTACGGCGTAACCAAGCTCTCGGCCGAACATCTTTGCCGCCTCTATCACATCCAGTCCGGACTGCCGGCGATCGTGCTGCGCACCGCCCGGTTCTTTCCCGAAGCAGACGACATGGCGCATGCGATCGACCAGTCGGACGCCAACACCAAGGCCAATGAGCTGTTGTTCCGTCGTCTGACCGTGGAAGATGCCGCCGAGGCCCATGTCGCGGCGCTGGAGAAGGCTTCACAGCTAGGCTTCGACGTCTTCATCATCTCGGCGCCAACGCCGTTCCGGCCCGATGATTGCGAGGCATTGATCGCCGACGCGCCGCCAGTCGTGGCGCGTTATTTTCCGGAGTTTCCGGCGCTTTATGCGCGAAAAGGCTGGACGATGTTTTCCTCGATCGACCGTGTCTACGACGCGTCGCGGGCGCGGGACAGGCTGGGCTTCGTCTGCAAGACGCGCTTTGCCGCTGTGCTTGCCGGGCTTGCAGTGGAAGAAGACCGCGCCTGATCGAACGTCAGCCGTGTGCCGCGGCGCTGGCCAGCTCCGTCGTCAGGTCGCCATAGCCGGTGGAACGGCGCTCATAGGCGAGGCCGAGCATTTTCGCGGCTTTCTCGGCGACCTTGTCGAGTTCCGGATCGTCGGTCTGGGCGATATAGACCAGCTTCTCGTAATTGCCGAAATAGTCCTTGATCAGCTCCGGATGCCTGTCGAGGCCGAGCGGCTTCATGAAGAAGGCATCGAACTGCCGGCACAGGAAATCGGTCATGTAGAACGACATCATGTCGTCGTCGGCGATTTTCGCATAGGCTTCCATGCCCTGGTAGAAGGCAAAGCAATGCGGACCGGCCATGCGCTCGACCCCATGCTTCTCGCAAACGCGGTCGAGCAGGCCGCCGGTGCCGCAATCGGCATAGCCGACGAAAATATTGGTGTAGCCGTCCGCCTTGGCCTTCTCGATTGCCTTGTCCATGGCCGGCGCGATGCGGTCCGGGTAGAAATGGAACTCCGCCGGCAGGCAGGTCAGGTCGAGATGGTCGAGCCCCAGCTGCTCCTTAACGGCCAGAACTTCGCGCGCAATCATCCCGCAGGCGATGACAAGCAGCCTGTCACCTTGATCGGGTTGTAGTTTTCGCGCAATGCTCATGGAACCAGTCTAACCGATTTTCGTTGCTGTCCCACGAATCTATCTGTTGAGGGAGATACCATTCATGAAACCGCTACGCATTGCGCCGATCGCCATCCTCGCTTGCGCCCTGGCTCTTTCGGCCTGCGCCAACACCGTCCGCGGCGTCGGCAGGGATGTCAAATCGACAGCCAACGCGGTCGAGGATACGGTCCAAAATCCCTGATCCCGCGGATATCAACAAGGCGCATCGCTATCGAGAAAGTTCAAGCGATGCAGGTTAAACCCTTGTAATATATGGGAGCAACTAAGCCGCGCCGCAAGGCGCGGTTCGGTCTGTTGTCCATGCCGAGTTGGCGGAGATGGGCCGAAGCGCAGGCTTGGTGTCCACCTCTCCGCAATTTCCTATCGTCACGGCAGGCACAAAAAGTTGACTTTTCGAATGCGGGACATGCCGGTAGTCTTTCCCTGTACCTCAACAACGAAGCTAGGAGCATAGAATGAAGACCGCTCTCTTGGTTGTCGCCGCTCTGGGCCTTTCGGTATCCGGCGCCGCAGCGGAATGTGTCGGCCACAACAAAACGACGGCTTCCGTAGATCAGCAAACCAAAGCTGCAAGCGTAGATCAGCAAACCACAGTCGCAAGCGTCTCGAATACAACCGCCGACACGCCGATCCTGAAAAAGGAAGAGGCGAAAGAGTCAGAATAGGCGATTCAAGCCGCTACGCGGATCGCTGTTGCTTGTTGAAGTCTTGACCGGCGCTACGCGGCGCCTCGTCTGCAAGAGCATAAGTACGGGCTCCGTACTTATGCTCTTGTGTTCTCCTCGTCAGTTCAGGCCGAAGCGCGGACGTTGTGCTTGCGCTTCATGAAGTCCTTGGCTGTCTCGACTGCTACGGCTGCGTCGCGGCAATAGGCGTCGGCGCCGACGGCCTTGCCGAATTCCTCGTTGAGCGGGGCGCCGCCGACCAGCACGACGTAGTCGTCGCGGATGCCCTTTTCCTTCATCNTGTCGATGACGACCTTCATGTAGGGCATGGTCGTNGTCANNAGCGCCGACATGCCGATGATGTCAGGCTGGTGCTGTTCGATGGCGTCGAGATATTTTTCTACCGCATTGTTGATGCCGAGGTCGATGACGTCGAAGCCGGCGCCCTCCATCATCATGCCGACAAGGTTCTTGCCGATGTCGTGGATGTCGCCCTTGACNGTGCCGATCACCATCTTGCCCTGCTTCGGCGCGCCGGTGGCGACAAGCAGCGGACGCAGGATGAACATGCCCGCCTTCATTGCGTTGGCCGACAACAGCACTTCCGGCACGAACAGGATGCCATCGCGAAAATCCTCGCCGACGATGCGCATGCCTTCGACCAGTGCCTCGGTCAGCACCTTGTAAGGCGCCCAGCCGCGCTCGAGCAGGATGTTGGTGCCTTCCTCGATCTCTTCCTTCAGCCCGTCATAAAGGTCGTCGTGCATCTGTTGCACGAGCTCGTCGTCGGAAAGCTCGGAAAGGATGATCTCGTCGTCGGCCATTTTTAATCCAGCTCCTTGCCGCATAGATGCAATTGCGGGGCCTCAAATATCACGTCAATACCTAACCCGCTACAGGCTTGCGTCCATAGCTGATTTGCGACTTCCCGCAAAAGGAAAGCGACTGCAGATCTATTGGAATTCTTGTCGATTTTGCGACAGGCGTTGGCGCTGGCGGGCCGTTTCGAATAGGGTGCATGACTACGATCCGGCCAGAAGCCGCGATATGCGGCCGTAATGATTGTGCCAGAACAAAAGTCAGGGAAGAACGATCATGAGTGAGAACGCGCCGGTCGACCAGGAAGCGTCAAACGCGCGGCGCGGACGCGCTGCCAGTGGTGGTGCCGCTGCCCGACGGGCGGCGCGCTCGGGTGGCGGCCCCGGCACCCAGCTCACCTACATCAAGCGCAAGATCAACGTCTATGAGGTGCTGGACGAGGAAGGGCTGGCGCTGATCGAGAAGAACACCGACACGGTGCTCGAAGAGATCGGCATCATCTTTCGCGACGACGCCGAGGCGCTGCAGCTGTGGAAAGAGGCCGGCGCCGACGTCAAGGGCGAGCGCGTGCACTTTCCCAAGGGGCTCTGCCGCTCACTTTTGAAAACCGCGCCGTCCGTCTATACCCAGCACGCCCGCAACGCCGAACGTTCGGTGCAGATCGGTGGCAACGCCACGGTGTTCGCGCCGGTCTACGGCCCGCCCTTCGTGCGTGATCTCGATGGCGTCAGGCGCTATGCGACGATCGAGGATTTCCGGAATTTCGTGAAGCTCGCCTATATGGCGCCGTCGATCCACCATTCGGGCGGCACGGTGTGCGAGCCGGTCGACGTGCCGGTCAACAAGCGCCATCTCGACATGATCTACAGCCACATCAAATATTCGGACAAGCCGTTCATGGGCTCGGTCACCGCGCCGGAGCGCGCCGAGGACACGGTGGCGATGGCAAAGATCGTGTTCGGCGACGATTTCGTCGAGAACAAGACGGTGCTGACCAGCCTGATCAACGCCAATTCGCCGATGGTGTTCGACGAGACCATGCTGGGGGCGCTGAAGGTCTATTCGCGCCACAATCAGGCCTGCATCGTCACGCCGTTCATCCTCGCCGGCGCGATGAGCCCGGTGACGGTCGCCGGCACGCTGACCCAGGTTCTGGCCGAAGTGCTGGCCGGCGCGTCGTTCACGCAGCTGATCCGGCCGGGCGCACCGGTGCTGTTCGGCACCTTCGCCTCGTCGATCTCGATGCAGTCGGGCGCGCCGACCTTCGGCACGCCGGAGCCGTCGCTGGTCTCTTATGGCGCGGCGCAGCTCGCGCGTCGGCTTGGCCTGCCGTTCCGTACCGGCGGCTCGCTGTGCGCCTCGAAAATCCCGGACGCGCAGGCGGCCTATGAGAGCGCCAACACGCTGAACTCGACGATCCTCGCCGGCACCAATTTCGTGCTGCATTCGGCCGGCTGGCTCGAGGGCGGGCTCGCTTCCTGCTACGAAAAGTTCATGATGGACATCGACCAACTCGGCATGACGCAGAAGTTCTCGGAAGGCGTCGACCTGTCGGAAAACGGCCAGGCGATGGACGCCATCCGCCAGGTCGGCCCGGGCAGCCACTATCTCGGCTGTGATCACACCCAGGCCAATTTCCAGACCGCCTTCTACCGTTCCAATATCGCCGATAACAATTCCTACGAGCAGTGGCTGGCAGAAGGCGAAAAAACCGCGCCGCAGCGCGCCAACGAACTCGCCCGCCGCTGGCTGGAAAGCTATGAGGCGCCGCATCTCGATCAGGGTATCGACGACGGGCTGAAGGAGTTCATCGCCAGGAAGAAGGCATCGATGGCCGACGCCTTCACCTGAAAGGAGCCCGAGTCAGGCGGGGCTAAAGTCGCCAACATCATCCACAAGGAAGTCTGGCGGAGCGCCTTTTCCGAGCCGGACAGGAAGGGATGATCCTTGAGCGCAGCATGGTCGAAGATATAGCGGCGGCGCTTTCCGCCCACGGCCTTATCCTGCGCGGCGGCTTCAATTTTGCAGCCGGTGAGGAAACACCCTCCGGTCTCTTCGGCGCTGCCGCCAGATCCGTGTTGCTTGTGGGACAGGCGGGCGCTGCGCCGTGGCCGCATTTCCTGCGCTGGCGGGAAGGCCAATCGCAAACTCTTGCGGATCCGCTCGATGCATGGTCGCGCGAAGTGATCGGCACGGTGGCGAAGAAATTCGGCGCGCGTGCCGTGTCGCCGTCTGACAAGCCTTATCTGCCGTTCCAGCAATGGGCGATGCAGGCGGAGGGTCTGAAACCGTCACCGCTCGGCATCCTCATGCATCCGCAATACGGGCTGTGGCACGCCTATCGCGGCGCGCTGCTGTTCGAGCACGAGATTGCGTTTGGGGAAACTCGCGAAGTGGTTCACCTTTGCGATGCATGTGTCGACAAACCTTGCCTGAAATCCTGTCCGGTCGACGCGTATTCTGCAGATGGTTTTGCGCACAAGACCTGTCTGGCGCATGTGTGTGGGCACAACGGCGCGCCGTGCCGAACCGGCGGCTGTCTCGACCGCAATGCCTGTCCCTACGGCGCGGCCTATCGCTATCCGCCACAGGTTCAGGCCTTCCACATGGCCGCGTTCGCGGGCCTGTAGCATCGCCGAATGCCGAACGAAACTTGAGCACCGTAATTGCGACCCCGACCGCCCTGCAAAAAATCTTTCCATCATCCCAAGGAATCGCCATTACCCTTCGTCCAACAGGCAAATGATGGCGATGATGCTGGATGAAAGCGAAGCCTCCGACGCCGAGCTGGTCGGTCGGGCGCAGGGCGGTGACAGGGGGGCTTTCGGCAAATTGCTCGAAAGGCACTATCACTTCGTCTATCGCGCCGCCTATCGCTGGTGCGGGAAAAAGGCCGACGCCGAGGATATCGCCCAGGAAGTCTGCGTCCGGCTCGGCCGGGCGATCCGCGACTATCATGGCAGCGGCGCCTTCACCACTTGGCTCTACACCATGACGCTGAATGCGGCACGCGATATGATGCGCAAGACCGTCCGCGAGGCGATCAAGACCGAAGCCTACGGGGCCTACGAGCTGATCGCGGGAGAGGCCTCGGCCGAGCCCGAAGATCCAGCCGAGGCGCTTTGGGCGGCGGTGCGGATGCTGCCGGACAAGCAGCGCGACGCGGTGCTGCTCGTCTATGGCGAAGGGCTGAGCCACGCACTCGCTTCCGAGGCGATGGGCATCTCGGAGACGACGGTTTCCTGGCACATTCATGAAGCGAAGAAACGGTTGAAGGCGCTCATGCTTTCAGCCGGGGAAGTGTGATCATGGTCGACGACAACGAACTCAACAGGCTGCGCGACATCGCAGCACCGCCGCCCCGTACCGCGGCGAAGGCGCGAGCCTTTGAGGCCGCCATGCGTGCCTACGACCTGGGCGAAAAAACTTCACCTGCCGCCCAAGGAACGGCGAAAGGCGTTCGTCTCACAGAGCGAGCACAAAAGCTCTGGAGCGAAATCATGCAAAAGAAACTCTTCGCCACCCCGGCCATTGCCGGGCTCGTCGCCCTGCCGATCGCCGGATACGCCACCATCTATATGCTGCAGGAGCAGCCGTTCTATTCCGGTGGGGACGAGAAGATCACCGAAACGCTGGCCGATAAACCAGCGGCTAAAGCGCCGGCAACGGTGAGGCCGCTCACCGTAGCCGAAGCCGACAAGCGGAAGAAAGCCGATGCCGACGCCGAAAACCGCGTCGCAGCCGAGGCGCTTGTCGCGCCGGCATCGCCGCCGAAGCCACAATCGGCTGCCGGCGGCCTGGCGCAGCAGGACGCTCTGGCCCGCAATGCGGCGCCCGAGCCGGCACCTGCGCCGAAAGGTGAGTTCGCAAAGGATGGTGGAGCTGCGCCGTCTGGCAGAGTGATGATGTCTATATCTCCTCCGAAAGCCGACGGAGCCACGCAGGCTGGCCGCATGCCAGGCGCCGAATCCAAGCTGATGGTACAGCCGCAGGCCATGCCGGCCGACCAGATGCTGCCGGAGCAAAACCGCGACCGCGTCGAGGATTTCAAGAGCAATCCGGTGCGTGCCGCGCTCGAAGACCCGGTCTCGACCTTTTCGATCGATGTCGACACGGCCTCCTATTCCTTCGTGCGGCGTTCGCTCAGGGAAGGTGTCGTGCCGCAGGCCGACACGGTCCGCGTCGAGGAGATGATCAACTACTTCCCCTATGACTGGAAGGGGCCGGGCGTTGCCTCGACGCCGTTCAACTCGACGGTCAGCGTCATGCCGACGCCGTGGAACGAGCACACCAGGCTGATGCATGTCGCCATCAAGGGTTTCGACGCCAAGCCGGCCGAGCAGCCCAAGGCCAATCTGGTCTTCCTGATCGATGTGTCGGGCTCGATGAACGAGCAGGACAAGCTGCCGCTCCTGCAGTCCGCCTTCCGGCTTCTGGTCAACAAATTGAAGCCCGACGACACCGTCTCGATCGTCACCTATGCGGGCGATGCCGGCACTGTCCTGGAGCCGACGAAGGTTTCGGAGAAGGACAAGATCCTCAATGCCATCGACACGTTGGCGCCCGGCGGCAGCACGGCCGGCGAGGCGGGTATCAAGGAAGCTTATCGGCTGGCGCAGAAATCCTTCGTCAACGACGGCATCAATCGCGTGATGCTCGCGACGGACGGCGACTTCAATGTCGGCCAGACCGACGACGACAATCTGAAGCGGTTGATCGAAGAGGAGCGCAAGACCGGGGTGTTCCTGTCGGTGTTCGGTTTCGGCCGCGGCAACCTGAACGATCAGATGATGCAGACCATCGCCCAGAATGGCAACGGCACCGCCGCCTACATCGACACTTTGGCCGAGGCCGAGAAGGTGCTGGTCGAAGATGCGTCCTCGACATTGTTCACAATCGCCAAGGACGTGAAGATCCAGGTCGAGTTCAACCCGCAAAAAGTCTCGGAATACCGGCTGATCGGCTACGAGACCCGCGCCTTGAACCGCGAGGATTTCAACAACGACCGCATCGACGCCGGCGAGATCGGTTCGGGGCATTCGGTTACCGCGATCTACGAGATCACGCCGAAGGACAGCGGCGGCGAGAAGATCGATCCGCTGCGCTATGGCCAGGCGTCCGTGAACAATGGCGGCGTCGCCAATGCCGACGAATATGCCTTCGTCAAGATCCGCTACAAGCTGCCGAACGAGGATGCCTCGAAGCTGATCACCACGCCGGTGACATCGGCCAACGAAGTTGCTGGTTTCGACCAGGCCAGCATCGACCAGCGCTTCTCCGTTGCCGTCGCAGCTTTTGGCCAGAAGCTGCGCGATGAGGATGCGACCGCGAGGTTCGGCTACGACAAGATCATCGAGATTGCCACTGCCGCCCGGGGAGCTGACCCGTTCGGCTACCGGTCCGAGTTTCTCTCGCTGGTGCGCCTTGCCTCGGCGCTCGGCGGTAACCGGTAATGGTGATGACGGCCGGTTTTCCTCAGATGGGGTCGTTCTGATACGGAAAACCGCCGATGGGCGCTGAGGCAGGCCGGCAGGGAAACCTTGCCGGCCTTTGCAATTGCGTCAGGCGCGGCTGCGCCGGCGCTCGCGGCGGGCTTCGCTGGTCTCGACGGTGTTGACCGTCGCCTGCTTGTTGCGCATCGGGCCGATGCGCTCGACGATTTTTTCGACGGTCGGGCGATCCGACCTTGTGTGCGAATCGAGCGCCTTGCGCATGGCGGCGAGGTGGGCGAACGAGGTGCCGCAGCAACCGCCGACGATCTTTGCGCCGGCATCGACGGCGAGCCTGACATAGTCAGCCATCAATTCGGGCGTGCCGGAATAGTGGATCTCGGCGCCGCGAAATTCCGGAATGCCGCAATTGCCCTTGACGATCACCGTCGCCTCCGGCTTCGCCTCGGTCATGTCGAGCAGCGAGGCGAGGATGTCGGAGGCGCCGACGCCGCAATTGGCGCCGACACCGAGCGGCGCCTGCGACAAGCCATCGGCGACGCCGTGGATGTCCTTCGGCAACAGCCCCATCATGGTGCGGCCGGCGGTGTCGAAGGAACCGGTGTAGGTATAGGGCAGGCCGACGCGGATCGCGGCTTCGGCTGCGGCGCGGATTTCGTCCGGCGCCGACATGGTCTCGATCCAGGCGACGTCGGCGCCGCCGGCCTTCAGGCCCTCGATCTGTTCGGCAAAGGCTTCGACCGCCTCGTCGTAGGTCATGGCGCCGAGCGGCACCAGCAACTCGCCGGTCGGGCCGACCGAGCCGGCGACGATGACCTTGCGGCCGGCTTTATCGGCGACGGCGCGGGCGATCTCGGCGGCGCGCTTGTTCAGCGCGTAAACCCGGTCCTGCGCATGGTGCAGCTTCAGCCGGTGGCGGGTGCCGCCGAAGGAGTTCGTCAGGATGATGTCGGCGCCGGCATCGACGAAGTTCTGGTGCAGACTGGTGATGGTGTCCGGCGCTGTCTCGTTCAGCAACTCTGGAGCCTCGCCGGCCTCCAGCCCCATGGCGAACAGATTGGTGCCGGTGGCGCCATCGGCGAGCAGAACGCCCTTTTCGGCAAGCAAAGCGTCAATTGGATTCGTCATTGGAAATCACGCCTTCCGGGATTCTTTGCCGGGATATAAAGAAATCTTTATATGACGTCAATGTCGGTGCAGGAAGCAAGCCGTCAAAATCGCATTTCCGCCAGCCTTTGGGTGAAGCTGGCTGCTTCGTGCGCATTGATGTCGGCGGCGCGGATCAGATTGTCGAAATGGCTGGTCAGCTTGCGGACCGGCTGGGTCGCGTTCAGCACCAGATACATGTCGCCGACATAGATGGCGGCGCGATAGGGCCCGAAGATGGTGTAGGGGATCGAATAACGCATCCGTCCGTCATAGAGAAACAGGCGGAAGGTGGGATAAAGGTCGTCGAGCAGCGTCGCCATATGAAGAAGCTGCTGGTGGCGGGCGGCCTCAGGGAAACGGTCCCAGACGCCCAGGCCGCGCGCAAAGATCTCCAGCGTGTGGCGCGGCATGCAGACTTCCATGTCGGTTTCCGGCCGCCGGTTGTAGTCGATGCGGTACTGCGTCTCGCCGGCCTGGGCCTCACGGCTCTTGTTGGCGATACCGGCCTCGTAATCGACGAGCGCTTCGGTGCGCAGAAGATCGGGAATGCCGGCCGGCACGTAACGGATTTTCGTGCCCGCGGCCTCGGCATGCCATCTGGCCAGCAGCGTGCGGTCGAAGCCGTCAGGCGCTTCCTCGATCTCCAGGCTCTCGCGGATTTCACCGGTGAGGCCTTCGTCCTGGCTGAGGCCGAGCAGCCAGTCGAGCGACACTTTGAATTCGGCGGCGATGTTGAGCAGCGTTTCGGCGCGGGGAAGGCGTGTCGAGGCGCCGGACAGCAGCTGCGAAAGCGCCGAGCGGTCGATGCCCACCGCAGTCGCGAAAGCGGACTGGTTCAGATCGGATCGTGTCAGGAGCATTTTCAGGCGCTCCCGAAAGACCGTCGACAGGTCGCGTTTGTCCATATCGTCATTCCAGCCATTGGGAGAAAAAAAATTCGCCGAACCCGCCAACCTGGCACTTTGGGCGTAAATGAATCCTCAATCCTGTTTACAATAGATAACACATGCAGCTGAAAATGCGCAATCGCAACATTTTGTGCGCTTTGTCGCGTTGCAGCATCACGACGCTCCTGACACAATGCTGTCAGGAATCAAAACGGTTCCGGCGACTGGAAGGGCAGTGGTCGATCCATGACAAGCAGGAATAACAGACGACGCAAGGCACCGGCCATCGAATGGCCGACCGTTTTCCTCGCGATTTTCTGCTACGGCACCTGGCTTGCAGCTGGCCTGTTCCTGTGGCCGTCCTATCCGCTGCTGGCGCTCGTCGTCCTGGCCTTGATGGCGGCGCTGCAATCCTCGCTGGCGCACGAAGTCCTGCATGGCCATCCGACCCGCAATGCGCAGATCAACGAAGCTTTCGTCTTCCTGCCGATTGGTCTCGTCTGGCCTTTCCGGCGGTTCAAGACCATTCATCTGCGTCATCATGCCGACGAACGGCTGACCGATCCGCTTGACGATCCTGAAAGCTACTACAAGGCGCTGTGGCACCATGACGAATTGCCGCCGGCGATGAAGTTCCTGCTGAAGATCAACAACACCATGATCGGCCGGCTCATTCTCGGCCCGTGGCTGTCGTGCACCGGCTTCTTCATCGACGATGCCAGGCAGATGCTTGCCGGCGACAAGGTGATCCGCAAGGCATGGCTGCTGCACGCCATCGGCCTCGCCGTGGTGCTGCCGGTCGTGCAGTTCGGCTTCGGCATCCCGCTATGGCTCTACATCCTGGTGCCGGTGTGGCTGGGCCAGTCGCTGATCTCGATCCGCACCTTTGCCGAGCATCAGTGGTCGGAGCATCCGGAAGGCCGTACGGTGATCGTCGAGCGTTCGCCGCTGTCGTTCCTGTTTCTCAACAACAATCTGCATTTCGTTCATCACAAGAGCCCGACGGTGGCCTGGTACAGGCTGCCGAAGCTGTTTCGTGAGCGCCGTGACGAGTGGCTGCGGATGAACAATGGCTATGCCTATCCGAACTATTTCGCGCTGCTTAGGGCATATGCCTTCAAGGCCAAGGAGCCGATCGTCCACCCGGTGCTGCGGCGCACGCCGGAACCGGGCCGGGCGTTCAAGCCGCGCGTCAGGGCGCGCAGCCTCAATGGGCTTGGCAGCGCGCCGGTACCGGCCGAGCCGCCGAAAGAATGAATTTTTGGGTATTGCCGGCAGCGATGCCCAGGTGCGCGTCAATGGCCTCGTCAATTTTTCTCAGCGTAACGATCAAAGTCCCGGCATGAGCGATTTCGTTGCCGGCTTGCCGATGTACGACTGGTCTGAAATGCGGAGCGAGGTCGACGCCCAATGGGCGCGGCTGCGTGATGCCTTCCGGCAAAAAGGCATCGACGCGCCGCAGACCATCGCTCGCGTCAATGCCGATCTGCGGCCTGTGGAAGGCGGCATCCGCGACGCCGCCGGAAAGGTCATCGCGCCCGATCCGGCGACGCTGCCGCCGGACGAACTGGATTTTTTCGGCCTCTGGCTGCATCCGGCGCTGCTGTTCGCACAGACCTGCTGGGGTCCGATGGAACTCGGGCTGGCGACGCATGTTCAACTGGTCGGCCAGCCGCGTTACGACGCGTTCGAGGGCGGGCAGGGTGAACTCTATTCGAGCGCGCTGGTGATGCGTGCAGGTGAAGCGCCAACGGTTGGCTCACCGTCCGACGGCAGCCCGCTCATCCCGCTCGATGTCCTGCGTGGCAAGCATTTTACCTTCAACAGCCTCGATTCCATGTCGGGCATTATCGCGCCGACGCGTGACCTGGAGGCGCTGGGCGAAAGCCTGGACATCTTCTCCGAGCGCAGCGAAAGCGGTGGCCACCGCGCCTCGATCGTCGCCATTGCCGAGGGCAAGGCCGATGTCGCGGCGATCGACTGCCAGAGCTGGGCCAATGCGCGGCGCTTCGAGCCGGCAGCGGAAGCGGTCACGGTCGTCGGCTGGACAAGGCGGCGCAAGGGCCTGCCGTTCATCACTGCCAGAACGACACCGGAAACGGTCGTGGAGGCGCTGCGCGAGGCGGTCGCGGCGACCGCATAAAAAATCAGTCGCCGAGCAGCCGCTCGTCGAGCGGATAGGTCGAAAGCTGCTCGTTGCCGGTTTCGGTGATCAGGATCTGCTCCTCGATCTTGACGCCCTCGCGCCCGCCAAGCCGGCCGATATAGCTCTCGACGCAAAGCACCATGCCCGACACAAGCACGCCGTCGGACGTGTCTTCGGTCCAGTCGATCGCATGCGGCAGCGTCGGGTATTCGTCTGCCAGGCCGACGCCGTGATAGAGCACGCCGTAACGCGTCGGGAAACAATCTCCAGGCGGCACCGCCGAGCGTTCGACAAGATCGCGGAATGATGTGCCCGGCTGCATCAGGCCGATGTTGTGGGCGATCTGGTCTGCGGCGATGCGAAACAGCTCGCGTTGCTCGTTGGACGGCTCTGTGTCGCCGCAGAGCCAGGTGCGCGACAGGTCGGCGCAGAAACCGTAAGGGCCGATCAAATCGGTATCGAAAGCGACGAGATCGCCGGCTGCGATCGTTCGCGACGAGCATTCCTGGAACCAGGGATTGGTGCGCGGGCCAGACGTCAAGAGCCGGGTTTCGACCCATTCGCCGCCACGCGCGATGTTGCCGCGGTGGAGTTCGGCCCACAATTCGTTTTCGGAAATCCCTGGCCTCAATGCTGCTTCCATCTCGCCCATCGCCGCCTCGCAGGCGACGATCGACCGGCGCATGGCCAGGATTTCGTCGGGCGATTTGATCAGGCGTGCGTTTTCCATCAGCGCTTCGCCATTGCCGATCGAGATGCCGAGGCGGGCGAGTTCTTCGACGCCCTCGGGATTGATGTGATCGACGGCGATGCGGCCGACACCGCCGCCATGCTGCTTAACCAGATCGGCAATCCCGGCGGCCCAGCGGCGGACTTTTTGCTCGGTGAGGTCGCCGCTGTAGAGATAGATCCACGACACTGCCGGCCGAACCTCGTCGACGACGCCGGAGTGGTCGGAAAGGTGCTCGCAGGAAAAATAGTCGAACAGCACCACCGGACCTTCGGTGGCAACGAAACAATGTCTTGTCGGATTGTGTGCGACCCAGAGCTGCATGTTGGTCGAGTCGGTCGCATAGCGGATGTTGATCGGATCGTAGAGCAAGGCTCCCCCATAGCCGCGGCGCTTCAGCTCGGCGCGGATGCGGTCGAGCCGGTATTGGCGCATGGCGGGCAGGTCGGGAGCAGCAATGCCGGCGGCGTGCCACTCGGCTTCCGCCAGTGCGCCGTAGCCAAGCACATGCTGGTTGAGTTCAGCGGCCTTCTGCCGCGACTTCAGGCGCAACGCATCGATTGAGCCTGCTTCGTCCGGCTCGAACGGCGCGATCCTGCGATGACGACCGAACCGTCGCTCGCCGCCCGGATCGCTCATTTTCCTGTCCTCCCGATATCAATCGGCCGCGCGGGTCAGGCCCAAGGGCGGGCCGTTGGGTCCAATGCTTTCAGGCTCGCATCTTTTCGCCGCTCGGGTCGAAAGGCGGCTCGACATTGATGCGGGCTGGTCGTCGGCTTCCGAGGATCTCGATCTCGAACAGTCCGGCGCTCTCGTCCCCGGCCAAGGCCGCTGGCACATAGCCTTGCGCCATCGATTCCTGGACGTAATGGGCATAGCCGCCGGAGGTGACCCAGCCGACCACGCGCCAGTCGCCGTCGACGATGCCGCGCACGGCCGAAGCGCCTTCCGCGGCCCTCGAGCCGCGCACTTCCTTGCCGTCCGTGTCGAAACGCTGCGCGCCATAACCATGCGGCTTCTCCACCGTGCCGTAATCCTTGCCGCCGACCTTGGCCCAGATCGGTTCGTCGCCCATGACGTCGGCGTCGGCGGCATCGACGATGAAGGAGACACGGCGCAGTTTTGGCCCTTCTGCCTGCTCCCTGGCTGCCGATTCGCGGCCGATGAAGTCGTTCTTCTCCAGCTTGACGAAGCGGTCCATCGCCCCTTCGAACGGCCCGTAGATCGGGCGCAGTTCGCGGAACCAGGTCGGAAAATTCTTCTCCAGGCGCATCGAGAGCAGGGCGCGCATGCCGAAATCGACCAGGCCAAACTCTTCGCCGGCATCCTTGATCGCCTTGTAGACGAGACGCTGGTAGGCCGGCGCCATCCAGATCTCGTAACCGAGATCGCCGGTATAGGTAATGCGATTGACCATGCAGGGCGCGCCACCGACCGCCATCTCGCGGAAGTCCATGAAGCGGAAGGCCTTGGTCGAGATGTCGACATCAACCAGTTTCTGCAGAAGGTCGCGTGATTTCGGCCCGGCGATCGACAAGCCGACCAGCGTCTGGTCGAAGCGGTGAATGCGGACCTGTGACGCCGTTGGACCATCCTTCGGCAGGTGCTTCTCGAACCAGCGCATATGATACTTCTGCGCCGCCGACGAGCTCCAGATCATGAAGCGCTCTTCGCCCGCTTTGGCGATGGTGAAATCGCCGATCAGCCTGCCGAACTCGTTCAGCATCGGGGTCAGCACAATGCGGCCGGTCTTCGGCATGCGGTTGGTCATCAGCCGGTTGAGGAAATCTTCCGATCCCAGCCCGGAGACTTCGTATTTGGCGAAGTTGGCGATCTCGGTGACGCCGACCTTCTCGCGGGTGGCGCGCACTTCCTCGCCGATCGGTCCGAAATCGTTGGAGCGATGGAAGGAAACGATGTCCTTCGGCTCGGTGCCCTTCGGTGCGAACCAGAGCGGAGTTTCGAGGCCCCAGCTATCGCCCATGACGGCGTTGTTGGCCAGCATCGTGTCGTAAAGCGGGGTTGTCTGGGCCGGGCGTGCCGCCGGCAGTTCCTCGTTGGGAAAGCGGATGGAAAAACGGCGCGAATAGTTTTCGCGCACCTTGGCATTGGTATAGCGCAGCGTCGCCCATTCGCCGAAGCGCGCGACGTCCATGCCCCAGACGTCGAAGCCGGGATCGCCATGGACCATCCAGTTCGACAATGCCAGCCCGACGCCGCCGCCTTGCGAGAAACCGGCCATGACGGCGCAGGCGCACCAGAAATTGGTCAGGCCCTGCACCGGGCCGACCAGCGGATTGCCGTCGAGCGCGAAGGTAAAGGGACCGTTGATGATCTGCTTTATACCAGCCTTCTCGATGCCGGGAAAATGCTTGAAGCCGATTTCCAGCGACGGCGCGATGCGGTCGATGTCGGGCTGCAGCAATTCGTGGCCGAAATCCCACGGCGTGTTGACCGGAGACCACGGCTTGCAGGCTTTTTCATAGGTGCCGAGCAGGATGCCGTTGCGTTCCTGGCGGGTGTAGATCTCGCCCTTGAAGTCCATAACGCCGATCATCTCGCGGCCGGTCGACTTGTTGAATTCCTCGACCTCCGGCATCGGCTCGGTCAAAAGGTACATATGCTCCATGGCCAGCAGCGGCAGCTCGACGCCGACCATGCGGCCGATCTCGCGCGCCCACAGGCCGCCGCAGTTGACGACATGCTCGGCCTTGACCGTGCCTTGCTCGGTAACGACGTTCCAGGTGCCGTCGACCTCCTGCGTCAGCTCGACGACGCGGTTGCGCAGCACGATCTCGGCGCCGAGCTTCCTGGCGGCCTTGGCGTAGGCGTGGGTGGTGCCGGAAGGATCGAGATGGCCTTCGACCGGATCCCACATGGCACCGACGAAATTGGTCTCGTCCATCAGCGGGAACATCGCCTTGGCCTCTGACGGCGTGATCAGCTCGGTGTCCATGCCGAGATAGCGGCCTTTGGCGTGGGCAAGGCGCAGGAAGTCCATGCGCTCCGGCGTATCGGCCATCATCACGCCGCCGGTCAGGTGCAGCGAGCAGGACTGGCCGGAAAGCTCTTCGATCTCCCTGTAGAGCTGCACCGTGTAGGCCTGCAGCTTGGCGACATTGGGATCGCCGTTGAGCGTATGGAAGCCGCCCGCCGCATGCCAGGACGAACCGGAGGTGAGCTCCGAACGCTCGATCAGCATGATGTCGGTCCAGCCGGCCTTGGCCAGATGGTAAAGCACCGAGCAGCCGACGACACCGCCACCGATGACAACCGCTTTTGCATGAGATTTCATGAAGATAGTTCCGTTTTTGAAGAGATTTAATCGGGTGAGCGGGGCGTGAAAACAAAATGGAGAAGCGCTCCGGCTGGAATAATCTCACGCCCTTCTTCTGCCCCGCCGATCGGGGGAGAGGTGTCGAGCGAAGATCGACGGAGTGGGAGTCGCCTGTTCATCAAATCAATACAGATGATCAAAAATCAGTCGGCGCGCCGCCTTCGGACCGACGTTTGTCGACGAAGGCGTCGAGCTCCTCGCGGATAGCCGGGTCCGTGTAGGGCTCTTCATAGGAGGCCAGCCGCTCCTTCCATACCCGATTGGCTTTTTCGATAGCTGTCGGCGATCCGGCTTCCGCCCAGGTCTCGAAATTGCGCCAGTCGGAGATGATAGGCGAATAGAAGGCGGTCTTGTAGCGGTCCTGGGTATGCTGGGTGCCGAAGAAATGGCCGCCGGGACCGACGTCGCGGATGGCGTCGATAGCCAGTGCTTCCTCCGAAAGGTCGAGCGGGGTCAAAAATTCGGCCACCATCTGCAGCAGATCGATGTCCAGGATGGTCTTCTCGTAGGAGCAGCGCAGGCCGCCTTCCAGCCAGCCGGCCGCATGCATCATCAGATTGCCGCCGCCCTGTATGGCGCCCCACAGCGAGAACACGCTTTCATAGGCGGCCTGTGCGTCGACCGTGTTGGCGGCGCAGGTGTTGGAAGTGCGGTAGGGAATGTTGTAGCGGCGGGCGAGCTGGCCGCCGACCAATTGCGCCTTCATGTATTCCGGCGTGCCGAAGGCCGGCGCGCCGGACTTCATGTCGACGTTGGAGGTGAAGCCGCCATAGCCGACGGGCGCGCCCTTGCGCACCATCTGGGCAAAGGCAATGCCGGACAGTGCCTCGGCATTCTGCTGCACCAGCGCACCGGCGATGGTCACCGGCGCCATGGCGCCCGACAGGGTGAACGGCGTCACGATGACGACCTGGCCCTTGCTCGACATCTGGATGATGCCTTCCATCATCGGCACGTCGAGCTTGAGCGGCGAATTGGTGTTGATGATGGTGAACACCGACGGCTGTTCGAGAAGCTGTTCGTCGCTGATGCCGCGCGCGATCCTGGTGATCTCGATGCCGTCGACATTGCGTTCCTTGCCGAGCGAATAGATGTGGAACACCTTGTCGGTGAGCACGCTCAGATCGCGGATGCATTCGAGGTGGCGGACGGACGGATGGATATCGATCGGCTCGACCGGATAGCCGCCGGTGCAGTTGAGGATGTTGTGCATCTGCGCAAGCTTGAGGAAGTTGCGGTAGTCCTGCTGGTTGCCGGGCCGGCGGCCGCGGTCGATGTCGGAACAATTGGGCGCCGACGCCATCATCGAGATGATCAGATTGTCGCCGCCGAAGCGGACATTGTGCGCCGGATTGCGGGCATGGATGGTGAATTCCGACGGGCAGTGCGAAACCAGCTCGAGGATCATGTCGCTGTCGAAGCGCACCCGCTCGCTGCCTTCGCGGACATCCGCGCCATGCGCCTTCATGATGCGCCTTGCCTCGTCGTGCAGCACGTCGACGCCGATTTCCCTGAGAACGCGCAGCGAGGCGAGGTGGATCGATTCCAGCTCGTCGTCGGAGACCAGCCTGGTCGGCGTCAGCGGGATTTTCAGCTGACGGAAAGGCGGCTGCTCGAACGCCGCCGCTGCGCCGGCGCGCTTGCCCGCGCGGCCGCCGCGACGGGCGCGGTCGTTTGCCAATGCCGGTTCGGCGGGATGAAGGGCGGCGGTCATGATAGTCCTCGTACGCTGCGATGGTGCGGCGGCATAATGGACCGACCGCCGTCCCGCCATTGCGGAGGCGGCGACCACTAGGACGAGGGAAGCGACATGGACGTTCGCCAGCCGGACGCACCAAGGCGAATCCAGATCTGTGCCCGAACTGTGAAACATGTCACGTTGCGATCACGTCATATTGAGTAAGTACATTGAATACAAACCGTCCTGAGGGAGACTATTTCCGTGTCGGATGTTGTCAGCGTGCGTGCAGCGACCAACAACGAAGTCGCTTTCATTGCCTGGGATATTGACGGAATGATCGACGGCTGTCTCGGCTTCGAGATCGTCCGCATCTATCCCGGCACCGGCGAGGAACGCTGTCTGGCGTCCTGGGTGCCTTTCCGGGGGCAACGCAACAAGGACTGGATTCCGCAGGATACCGGCGTCTGGCCGGTGCAGAAGACATTCTGGCGCGATCTTACGGTGCGGCGGCGCCGCGACAGCGTCGAAATCAGGCCGGATGGCGAATTGGTCGCCTACCGGGTGCGTCCAGTCGGCGACATGCGGCCCGGCCTCGATCCGGTGCCGGTGCGCCCCGAGAAAGCCTATACCGGAGCGGCACGGCCGCTCGGCTATCTCGGACAAGGTGCCGTCAGCCCGACCATCTTCCTGGGATCGATGTTCGGGAAGGCGCGGCTCGCCTTCACCAACGGCGTGCTCTCGACGCAATGGCTGTCGCGCGCGCTGGAAGATGCCGGCATCAAGGTCGGGCAGCGCGATAAGATCAGGGCCGAGCTTCAGCGTCCCGGCAGCAAGATCCGCGCCTATCTTCACGGCGAGGTTCCGGATGTGCTCACCAGCCTGATGAAACGGGCCAAGGCCGAGGGCGGCACTGTCAGGCTTGCCCTCTACGAGCTTGGCGATGACGAGTTGTGCGACGCGATCATCGACGCCAAGGATGTCGTCGACGTCATTCTTTCGAATTCGGGCAGGGATGAACAAACCAAGGCGTGGGACGCGGGCAACGCGCCGTTCAGAAAGCGGCTGCGCGACGCCGGCGTCGTGCTGACCGATCGTCTGTTCAACAACAACCATATCGGCCACAACAAGTTTGCCGTCTACCGCGACGCCCAGGGCAATCCGCAAGCGGTCATGACCGGCAGCACCAATTGGACGTCGACGGGCATTTGCGGACAGTCCAACAACGCCTTCATCCGCGACGACCCTGCCATGGCCGAAGTGTTCGATGCCTATTGGGAACGGATGAAGGCCGACGTGTTCCCGCCGCCGGCGAGCGATAGCGCCGCCGGACGTGTGGCGCAGAAGCAAGGCAGGCCGTTTCGCCTGAAGAATCGCACACCGAACCATGTCGATGGGACCACCATCTGGTTCTCGCCAAACGATCCCGACCGCAGCAAAAAGGACATCTCGGTGCGGCCTGTCGATCTCGAAGATGTTTTCGCACGAATCAAGGCGGCGAAGGAGGCGGTGCTCTTTCTCGTGTTCAATCCGTCGCGGCTTGGCAACAATTCGGTCATCGATCAGGCGGTCGCGGCGGCGACGGCGAATCCAAAGCTGATCGTGCAAGGCGGAATCAGCGATCACACCGCCATGCCCAACTATATTGCTCCGACCCGGGATCCAGTCACGAACAAATCAAACAAGGACGGCAAATCGCCATTCGTCTTTCCGGAGAAGGTCTGGGAGGCGCCGAACGTCTCCATCGTCAGGGCGGCCAACCTGACGGGGGCCTCCGTTGCGCGGGATTTCCAGGCGGAAGTGCTGACCGTCGGCCATGCGATCGTGCACGACAAGATCGTGATCATCGATCCGATGGCCGACAATGCGACCGTCATCGCCGGCAGCCACAACCTTGGCTACAAGGCGTCCTATGAAAACGACGAGAACATGGTGATCGTCGAAGGCGACAAGACGTTCGCTGCGGCCTTTGCGGTGCATATGCTCGACGTGTTCGACCACTACAAGTTCCGCGCCTGGCGCAGAACGATTGGAGAAGGACCGTCGGACAATGACGGGCTCTCCATCGACGACAAGTGGCTGAAGCCTTACGCGGAGGGCAGGAAGGGGGCGATTGCCCGGTATTTTCCGTAGTGGCCTGAATGGTGCCGCGGAGTCCTTAACAAGCCATGCTCTGGCTGGCGCAAGCGGTTCTTGCCGCCGGTGCTTCCCGGGGCGCCGCCGAAACGCTAATCGTGCAGGTTCCTGTTGGTGCGGATCATGGACCGGGCGGAACAGAACAGCGACGAGAAAATGCAGTGGGCGGCGATCACCGGCGTGATCGCCACCGTTTCGGTGTTCGCCATCGCGCAAGGGCTGAGCTACCCGCTGCTGAGCTTCATCCTGCAGCGCCAGGGCGTCTCGCCGGCCATGATCGGCCTGTCGGCGGCAATGACGCCGGTCGGCTTTATCGTCTCGTCGCCGCTTATCCCGGCGCTGGCGCGCCGGTTCGGGGCAGGGCGCACGGCGCTGACCTGCGCGGCCCTTTCCGCGATCATGCTGGCGCTGATCGGCTGGACGCAAAATGTCTATCTCTGGTTTCCACTGCGCTTCCTGATCGGCGTGGTGACCAATCCGCTCTATGTGCTGAGCGAGATCTGGGTGATCGCGCTGGCGCCTCCGGCGCGCCGCGGTCGCGTGATGGGAATCTATTCTACAGTCATTTCGGCAGGTTTCGCGGCCGGCCCGCTGTGCCTGCTTGCGGTCGGCACCGAAGGATGGCCGCCGTTTCTCGTCGGCATCGCCGCATTCGTCTTTTGCGGCGCCTGCCTGGCGCTGGTGCTGCGACGGCTGCCAAAGGTCGATGAAGCCGGGCACCAGGTTTCGGTGATGGGGTTCATGCCGATGGCATGGCTGCTGCTGTCGGCGGTCGTGGTGGCCGCCGGTTTCGAACAGGGGGTGCTGGCACTGCTGCCGGTCTACGGAGCGCATTATGGCATCGCGGAGGCGCGCATGTCGGCGCTGCTGTCGATGATGATCGCCGGCAACATCGCCATGCAGGTGCCGCTCGGCCTGCTGGCGGAACGGCTGACGGCGCGTCTGGTGCGATTTATCTGTGTATCGCTAACGGTGCTCGGATGCGTGCTGTTGCCTGTTCTCATCGAGACGCCTCTGATCTGGCCGTGCGTGTTTGTCTGGGGTGCGGTTTCCTACGGCATCTACACGATGTCGATCATCGAGCTTGGCGAGCGGTTCACCGGCTCGGCACTGGTCGCCGGCAACGCCGCCTTCTCGCTAATGTGGGGCGTCGGGGGCATCGCCGTGCCGCCGCTGGCGGGCGGCGCCATGGATATTCTCGGCGCGGACGGCCTGCCGATCACGCTTGGCGCCATTTGTCTGGCGTTGGCGGTCACAACCGTATTGCGGGGGCGAGCGGTCTAATACAATTGCGGGGTGCCTTCATTTCCTTGCCATCTGGAAATCGCCCATAAATCACATTCGGCATGGTGTTCAGAGGGATGCATCCTGCGTAGAAGGTCTCGAATTTCAACGGCACGATCAAAATCGGGTATCAATCCAACATCGGACAGTTCCGTGTTCGCAAACACGTCAGGAAATCCTCCGCAGTTGGTCAGAGCGCTTATGGAGACGTCTTGATCCAACAAGTCGTAGCCCAGGAAGGTAAATCCGTTCCAGTCGAGTGAACGCACGTCAGGCGATGGTCTTCGGATCACATTAAGGACATTCAAGTCGCCCGGATCCGCCAACTCCGAAAGGAGGAAGTCCAGATCCACAAAGAAATCGAGCATGTAGTCCTCGTTGACAATATGGGGCCAGTAGCTGTCCTTTACCTCTCCCAGCGCGACCGGCCCGAGCATTCCATCGAGTGAGACGACCTCGCTTAATTGGGTGAGGCCGGACCAGTTTATGTACATGGTCCACGCAGTGCCGCTGAAAGGACCGAACTTCTCTTTGGCAATGTACAGATGTTGCATGGATTCCCTCGTGGCCTGCGGGCGGCAGGCGGCCCCACCTTAGAGGCCAACAGCGCAATGGCTCCTTTTGCGTTCCAGGTTGAATACCGATAGTGGCAAGACGACGTTGCCGAGCCTTGACGAATTTATCGGAGACCACATGACCAAGTCGAACACAAAGACGCGGCCGAATTCGGCGACTGAGGATCCCTTTCTCTGGCTGGAGGACAGAACGGGCAAGGAAACGCTCGACTGGGTTCACCGTCAGAACGAGATCACGGTCGCCGAGTTGCAGGGCGATCCATCCTACCAGACCTGCTTCCAAACCGCACTGGACCTGATGACGGCCGAAGACAACATTGCCGTCGGGTCTGCGCTCAACGGCCACGTCTATAATTTCTGGCAGGACAAGACCAACGTGCTCGGCCTCTGGCGGCGCACTCCGGTCGCTTCCTACAAGACCGAGAAGCCGGAATGGGAGACGATCATCGACTTCGACAGTCTGTCAGCCAAAGAGGGTGTGAGATGGGTGTTCAGCGGCGCTAGCCGGCTTTACCCCAATTTCAGCCGCTGCCTGCTCAGCCTGTCGCCGGATGGCGGCGACGCCAGCGAAATGCGCGAATTCGACATCGACAGCAAGTCCTTTGTCGAGGGCGGCTTTCGTGCTCCTGCCTCGAAGTCGGGCTTCAACTGGCTGGACAAGGACACGGTCATCGTATCGGCTGCCTTCGAAGAGGACGAAAAAACCCAGTCCGGTTATCCGCGCGTGGTCAAGCTTTGGCAGCGCGGCACCAGGCTGGAGGATGCGACGCCGATTTTCGAGGCGCAGAAGCAGGATCTCGCCGCCGGCGGTTCCCTCGAATTCGACGGCGACAAGCGTCATCTGTTGCTGACCCGGACGCTCGATTTCTTTGCCTCGCACAGTTTTCTTCGTCTGCCCTCCGGTGAAAACAGGCGCATCCCGTTGCCGGACGACGTGACCGACGCGGTGCTGTTCAGGGATCAGTTCGTCTTTGGAGTACGCAGCCCGTGGACGGCGCCGGACGGCACGCTGTGCAAGCCTGATGGCCTCTATTCGCTGGACTTCGCGCGCTGGATCGAGACCAATGCGCTCGCACCTGTCGAGACCGTGCTCGAACCGGCGGATCGTGTCTCGATTGCCGGCATTGCCCGCACGCGGGACCGATTGTTCATCAATCTGATGGACAATGTGCGCGGCAAGGTCGTCGCCTGCGATCGCAGCGGCAGCGGCTGGTCGCTGCAGCCGGTGGCGCTGCCCGAAAACGGCAGTGTCGGCATCAGCCACGCCGAGCGTTTCGGCTCCAGCGTGTCCTTCTCCTTCACCGATTTCCTGACGCCGAGCTCGATCATCTGGTCGGACGACAATGCAGCGATGCTGACAACCGTGAAATCGCAGCCGGCGCGTTTCGATGCATCGTCCCTGGTCTCGGAACAGTTCGAGGCACGCTCGAAGGACGGCACCAAAATCCCTTATTTCGTCGTCAGGCGGCGCGACCAGGACGGGCCGGTGCCGACGCTGCTTTACGGCTATGGCGGCTTCGAAGTGCCGCTGCTGCCCGGCTATGCCGGCGTGCGCGGCCGGCTGTGGCTGGAAAAGGGCAATGCCTATGTGCAGGCCAATATCCGCGGCGGCGGCGAGTTCGGTCCGAACTGGCATCAGGCCGCGCTCAAGGCCAATCGCCAGAACGCCTTCGACGATTTCGCCGCGGTCGCGCAAGACCTGGTGGAACGCGGCATCGCCACGCCGGCGACGCTTGGCATCCAGGGCGGCTCGAATGGCGGCTTGCTGACCGGCGTTTCGCTGACCCAGCATCCGGAGCTTTTCGGCGCGGTGATCATCGACGTGCCGCTGCTCGACATGCTGCGCTACACCGAACTGCCGCCCGGCGCATCCTGGATGGCCGAGTATGGCGATCCGGCGAAGCCGGAAGAGGCCGCGTCGCTGGCGGCTTACTCGCCTTATCAGCATGTCGAGACCGATGCCGCCTATCCGCCGGTGCTGCTGACGACATCGACCGCCGACGACCGCGTCCATCCCGGCCATGCGCGGAAGATGGCGGCACGGCTGCAGGCTGCCGGCCACGCGAAGACGCTGTTTTTCGAGGAGACCGAGGGCGGCCATGGCGGGCGCGGCGATCGCCGGCCGCAAGCGGCACAGGCGGCGATGAAGTATGTCTTCCTGCAACGGGCGCTGGCCGGAACGGCTTGAACGGAACGGCTTGAACTGATCGCATCAGACCGCCTAAGATGCTGCATGGGTCGGATGAAGGCATCATGCGCGTTTGGGGTGGCCGTGACGCCGTCGCCGCGCACGCTTCGCGCCGAGCTTTTGCGGCTTTGCGCCCGCATCGGCTATTCGCCGCCCGCCTTCCTCTGACGAATCCGCCCCGGCTGCAATTGCCGGATTGGTTCAAGAGGAAGATCAGACATGACCTATCAGAATTATTCGCTGAAGCAGCTTCAGCAGATCGATGCTGCGCATCACCTCCATCCGTTTACCGACCACAAGGAGATGCGCGAGGCCGGCTCACGCATCATCACCCACGCCAACGGGCCGTTCATCTACGATTCCGAAGGCACGGAAATCCTCGACGGCATGGCCGGGCTGTGGTGTGTCAACATCGGTTACGGGCGCGATGAGCTGGCCGACGCCGCTTACGCCCAGATGAAGGAACTGCCCTACTACAATTCCTTCTTCAAATGCTCGACCCCGACACCGGTGCTGCTGGCCAAAAAGCTGGCGGAACTGGCGCCAAAGCATGTCAACCAGGTGTTCTTCGGCTCGTCCGGTTCGGAGGCCAACGACACGGCGCTGCGCCTGGTGCGCCACTATTGGGTATTGGAAGGCAAGCCGGAGAAGAACCGCATCATCTCGCGCAAGAGCGCCTATCACGGCTCGACCATCGCCGGCACTTCGCTGGGCGGCATGGAGCCGATGCACAAGCAGCTCAACGGCGCGGTTCCCAACATCGTCCATGTGATGATGCCTTATGCCTATGAGCTGGCTCTGCCCGGCGAAAGCGACCATGATTTCGGCCTGCGCGCGGCCAAGGCCGTCGAGGATGCCATCCTCGAAGCCGGCGCCGACAAGGTCGCCGCCTTCATCGGCGAGCCGGTGATGGGAGCAGGCGGCGTGAAGATACCGCCGATGAGCTATTGGCCGGAAGTGCAGCGCATCTGCCGCAAATACGATATCCTGCTGATGCTGGACGAGGTCATCACCGGCTATGGCCGCACCGGCGAGTGGTTCGCAGCTCAGACCTTCGACATCGAGCCCGATACCATCACCACCGCCAAGGCGCTGACCTCCGGTTATCAGCCGCTGTCGGCACTGCTGGTCGGTGACCGCATCGCCGCGACGCTGGTCGAGAAGGGCGGCGAGTTCAATCACGGCTATACTTATGCCGGCCACCCCGTGGCCTGCGCCGTGGCGCTGAAGAACCTCGAGATCATCGAGCGGGAAGGTTTGGTCGATCGGGTCAAGAACGACACCGGACCCTATTTCGCCAAGGCGCTGCAGGAGCACGTCGGCGGGCACAATCTGGTCGGCGAGGTGCGCTCGATCGGGCTGATGGCGGCGATCGAGATCGTCAGCGACAAGGCGACCAAGGAGCGCTTCCTGCCGGCCGGGAGCGCGGCCGTGACCGTCCGCGACCACGCAGTTGCCCAGGGCATGATGCTGCGCGCCACCGGCGATACGATGATCCTGTCGCCGCCGCTGATCTGGACGCGCGAGACGATCGACATGGCCTGCGGCCGCATCGCCAAGGCGCTTGACCTGGCGCAGGCGGATTTGCGCAAGCGGTGAGATAAAACGATCGCCGGGCGTTCTGCAACCGGACGCCCGGCATTTGAATCGGACTCTGCCAGCCGGAGAAGCCGCTCACCAAGAGCCGAGGCCCGATCGGCGGATTTCACTTTTTTGTCTCGGGCAGCGCCGCTTTGCTCAACGCAGTGCTGCGCTTCGGTACGGCGCGCCGGCGCCGTATAAATCGCTCAAGCAAGTTCCGTCTTCTCTTGCGCTGGAGAAGATCGATATCGCTGACGAGCTTCGCGCCGCCCTCGCGCCGCTCCAAGGTGATCTTGCGGCTATGAAAGGCTTCCAGCTCGGCGCGATGCGCCACGCTTATGATGGTGACCTTCGGCAATTCGTGAACGATCATCTCCATCATCTTGTCCTGGCTCTTTTCATCGAGTGCTGACGTTGCTTCATCCAGCACGATGATATCGGGGCTGTGCAGCAGAAGACGCGCGAAGGCGAGCCGCTGCTTTTCGCCACCCGACAGGGTCTGGTCCCATGGCGCGTCGTCCTCGATCTTGTCGTTCAGATAATCGAGCCCGACCTTGTCGAGGGCAGCCTTGATCTCATCCAGCGTCCAGCGATCGGCGGCGCCTGGATAGGCGACTGCGCGGCGAAGCGTCCCGGTGGGGACATAAGGCCGTTGCGGCAACATGAACAGCCGTCTGTCGGCGTGGATGTTGACGCTGCCGCCGCCCCACGGCCACAGACCTGCGACGGCCCGCACCAGCGTACTCTTGCCTGAGCCGGATTCGCCGGCGACGAGCACCCGCTCGCCTGATTCGATCACGACCTTGGTTTCCTTGACCACGGCGGTGCCGTCGTCGAGCGACACGGAGAGATTGTTCAGGCTGAGCATCGCATCGCCTGCAGCTTCGCCGCGCTTTATGCGTCCCAACGTGTTGCTCTGTTCGGCGCGCTCGAGCCCGTCGAGCGACATCATCAGCGAGGCGATGCGCCGTGCACAGGCGTTCCAATTGGCGAGACGGGGGTAGTTGTCGACCAGCCATCCGAACGCGCCCTGCACAATGGCAAAGGCAGAGGCAGCCTGCATGACCTGTCCAAGTGTCATGCCGCCTTCGAGAAACTTTGGAGCGCAAAGCAAAACCGGCACGACAGGCGCAAACAGACTCGCCCCCTGCGATACCAGCGCTGTGCGCATATGCTGACCTGTAAGGAGCGCCCATTGCCTGAGCACATAGGCGAACGTCTTGTCGATGCCGCTACGCTCTTCCTCCTCGCCGCCGAGCAATGCGATACTCTCGCCGTTTTCCCGCACGCGCGTCAGCGTGTAGCGGAATTCGGCTTCAGCCTGATTTTTTTCCTCGGAGAGGTGGACGAAATGGCGGCCAATGACCGCCATCGAGGTGGATGTGATCGCGGCATAGAGCACCGCGGTGATGACGAGAAAGCCGGGAATGGTCACCGTCGAACCTGCGATCGTCAGAGTCAGGGCCCCGCCGATCGTCCAGAGCACCACGATGAAGGTCGAGGCCGACAGAAACGCGTTGATGACACCGGCGATGAAGTCGACCGGGGCTTCGGTGGCAATCCGCAAATCCTCCGTGATGCGTGCTTCAGGGTTCTGGTGGTCGCCGCCGACGAGGTTCAACTGAAAGTAGCGGCCGCTTGCAAGCCACCGCGCGATGACCGCGTTGGTAAGCCAGGAACGCCAGCGGCGCTGCATCGTCATGCGAAGGAACACCTGTGCAACGACAAGGCTTCCGCTTCCGAGCACGAGCGGGACGAAAACGGCGCTCAGGACATAGACGGTGCGCGCATTGCGTTGCTCAAGGGCATCGAAAATTGCGCGATTCCAGACATTGATGCCATACTGGAAGCCGACATTGATGACGATCAGGACCAATAACCCGATCGTGTACGGCCAAGCCCGCCTGTCGCCTCCGCGGCCCCAGTAACCGCGCGCGCTGATCCAGAAACGCCTCAGCAAGTATCTCTTGCGCGCCTGCTCGGCCTCCTCAGGGGTCAGCTCCGGATCGGGTTCGACGAAATCCAGCGGCGGCGGGGCCGCGCCGACGATCTCAGACTCGGCTTCGACAGTCGACTGCTTCTCCTGGCGCGACTTCTCGGCATCGCGTGATTTGGAGACCGATTTCGGCTTGGATTTAGCCCCGGACATACCGGCGATAACGGCTTGGAAATCAGAAGGTTTCAATGATGTCCGCTCAAGCCGCTTGATCTCCACGTCGGCGCGGATGCGGTCGGCTTCGTTTCTTGGCGTCTTCCTTGATCTGCTGCCACTTCGTGAGCCTGTCGACAATCTTGCCGACGGGACCGTTGAGCTTCAGGAGATCTCAGATCGCTCACCGAACCTCGCGCTGGGGAGCATTGCAGCGACCATCTGTGGGTCGACGTCGGTCAGGACCGCCGCACGAGGCCGACGACCATCTGGAGATGCGCCAGGGCGATCGTCTCACTGTCGTTGAAGAATGCGAAATGCAAAAACCGCGCTCCATCGGGAACGCGGCTTTGCCAGATACGCATGGCGCTTCGCTGACTGAACACTTGGCGAAACTTACGGGCTCCGGGACGCGAGACCTGATCCGGAGCGCCGGGCGGTTGCGATAGGCCGCCTCGCACTCCGTTCTACAGGGACATCGTTACCGGGTGGTTATCGATAGTTTAAGCAAATCTAAATTTCCGATGTTTCTTGCCGGAAACCGAAAGCCGGTCGAGTTCGAGGCTGAAAGCGCGTCGCGTCTGAAGGGCAGGCTTTTGGGCGACATGCATTACGCCGGGGTGCCGCGCAGGAAATTTATGATGCCGGAGAAGTCGGCAGCGGCATGCCCCTGGGCGTTGAACAGCGCATAAAGCTGGGCGGCCTCGGCGCCGAGCGGCGTCACCGCACCGGCGCTTTGCGCGGCCTCCTGCGACAGTTTCAGGTCTTTCAGCATCAGTGCCGCGGCAAACCCCGGCCTGTAGCCATTGTTGGCCGGCGATGTCGGCACCGGACCAGGGACCGGGCAGTAGGTGGTCAGCGACCAGCACTGGCCCGACGAGTTCGAGGCGACGTCGAACAGCGCCTGGTGCGACAGGCCGAGCTTTTCCGCCAGAACGAAGGCTTCGGCGACGCCGATCATCGAAATGCCCAAGATCATGTTGTTGCAGATCTTTGCCGCCTGTCCGGCGCCGTCATCACCACAATGGACGATACGGCCGGCCATCGGCTTGAGGATTGGTTCGGCCTTGGCAAAAGCTTCCTTCGCGCCGCCGGCCATGAAGGTCAGCGTGCCGGCGGCGGCGCCGCCGGTGCCGCCGGAAACCGGCGCGTCGATCGACAGCAGCTTGTGTCTGGCGGCAATGGCGTGGGCTTTTCGTGCCGATTCGACGTCGATGGTCGAGGAATCGATGAACAGCGCGCCTTTTTTCGCCTTTGGCACGATGTCTTCATAGACCGACAGGACGTGTTTGCCGGCCGGCAGCATGGTGATGACCACATCGGCCTCCTTCACCGCGGCAACGGCATTGGCCATGACGACGACCCCATGCTCCTTGGCGTTGGCGAGATTTTCCGGGATCAGGTCGAAGCCGTGGACGGCATATCCAGCCTTGACGAGGTTGGCTGCCATCGGATTGCCCATATTGCCGAGGCCGATGAAGGCGATGGTGGTCATAAAGGCACTCCGTGGTTTGGGTAAGGCAGTAGTCAGTAGGGCAGTAGGGCAGTAGGGCAGTAGGGCAGTAGGGCAGTAGGGCAGTAGGGCAGTAGGGCAGTAGGGCAGTAGGGCAGTAGGG
>NZ_AZUX01000026.1:0-95717 GCF_000513915.1 Mesorhizobium sp. WSM2561 | reverse complement strand
GATCGGCCATTGACGAAGCCTTGCGCCTCTTCATGAAGGCGATCGACCGTGATCCGGAGTTCGCGATAGCCCATGCGCGGGCGGCGCGGTGCTACGCTACCCGAAAAAGCAACGGCTGGATGGTCGACCGCGCGGAAGAGATTGCCGAGGCTACTCGACTGGCCAGGAGAGCGGTCGAACTCGGAAGGGACGATGCGATTGCGCTTTCCTACGGTGGATACGTCCTCGGCTACGTAGGCGGCGANCTTGATGACAGTGCNGCTTGCATCGATCGCGCGCTCGCTCTCAACCCGAACTTGGCCGCNGCTTTNGGCGTCAGCAGCTGGGTGCNGGCTTGCTTGGGCGAGCCAGGCAAGGCCGTCGAGCACGCCGCGCTTGCCATGCGTCTTAAGCCCATTGGTCCACGCCTGTTCGCTTGGCAGTTCAACACCGGGCTCGCTCATTTTTGTGCCGGCCACTACGATGACGCTGTCGCTTGGGCGGGAAAGTCGCTGCGGCACCAGCCGAACTACGTGAGCGCGATGCGTGTAGTGGCGGCGGGTCATGCCCTTGCGGGGCGCCTATCGGAAGCGCAGCAAATGATGGCTCGGGTCTGCGCGTTCGATCCATTGCTGCGGCTTTCGAATCTCGCCGAGGTGCTGTTGCCGTTTTATCGACCGGACTGATCGCAGCAGATATATCGAAGGCCTTCGCAAGGCGAGCCTGTCGGGCTAACGCGGTTTCAGCGTGAGGTGAGGTATATGTCGGCTTCACCGACGCATACTGGATTTCGAAAACCTAGCGTAGCCGGATGCTTATTCAGCCGCAGTGGCGGCGGCGCGGTTGCTGGGCACGCGTCACGTAGCCACGTTGGCTAGAAGAACTCACGCGCCGCCCGCGCATCCTGGCTGTCGTCGAGCTTACCGACAAGCTCGCCGTGAGGCGCGATAAATTCACGCGCTTTCTCGACATCTCCAAGGCTTCGAAGACAGCGAGCGAGTTCCACAGCGATACGCAGTTGGCCAATCGCGGAACGCTGCAAGGTGGCGACGTTCGCAGCCTTGTGGAGCATCTTCTCGATCTCGTCAGGTCCGCCACCGCTCTTTTCGCGGATACAGGCTTCGATCCTAAGTACTTCGGCGAGCTGGAAATAGGTTCCGTTGTAGCGGCCGAGCTCGAGGGCAGCTTCAACCGACTTGCGAGCGCTGTCCAGCCTGCCGCTGTCGCCCAGCGCTTCGGCGTAAAGGCCTATCAGATAGGGCAGCCCCATTTCAGCGCCGGTCCGGCGAATGGCAGATATAGCTTCCTCCATGCCGCGCAGGCCGGCCCCCCGTTCCCCAAGCCGGAATTGCCCCCATCCAACCTGGAACGCGGCTTGGCCGACAAGGAGCGGCAACTGGAACTTCTCTGCTATCTGCAACTCGCTTTCCGCCGCCCGAAGCGCGGCCTCAGGCTCCCCCGCGAACATATGGAGGTAGCTGGTCCCCCAATACGCAAGCGCCATGCTCAGCGGATGCTCGAAACGTCCGGCGAGCCCGGTTGCGTCTTCGCACCGTAGCCTTGCCTTATCCGGCTCGCCGGCCAGCCAGGCTGACAATCCCGAGAAGCAGCGGCAGCAGACGCCCGGGTCATGACCGGAGTACTTGTACGTCAGATAATGATCGCGGTCGGGGTCGTAGAGGCCGATGGCGCGTTCCGCATGGTTCTGGGCCGCCGCGGTCTCCCCAAGGAAGAAATTGTTTGTCCAGAACATGTGCTCGGTCTCGATCGCGAGACCGGGATCGCTGTCGTCCTTAGCCATGCCAGCCCATCGGCAGGCCAGTTCCTGCGCCGCTGCCGGCTTACCGCTAAGCATGTAGTATTGGGCTCTCCCGCGCAGCGCCGTGAACAGACGCGCCTGGTCGCCGATCTTACTGCAAAGTTCCTCGGCGCGCTCGAACGCGGCGAGCACTTCGGTCGCACCCCAGCCACGGGCCGCCATGAGGGCCACGCCCCTCGCGAGCTGGAACTCGATCTCTTGCTCATCGGCGTCGGCGACATCGTTGCTCCTCAGCAGCCTGACCCCAAGGTCCAGTTGCTCAAGTGCACTGACGTGCGCCGACCGCCTGATCGCCTTGCGAGCCGAGATCAGAAGATAGCCGACGGCTTCGACCCAGAGGTGAGCCTGTTGCGCGTGTCTGGCCAGGCGTTCGCTGTGCTCATCAAGCCGGTCCGCGTAATGGGCCTTCAATTCGGCAAGCGCAGTCCTGTGGAGCTCAATGAGCGCCGACGATACGATACGTCCGGACACAGCAGTTCGGATGAGGACGTGCTTGAAGCGGACGAAAGCCTCGGGAAAAACCTGAAGCTCCACTAGGAGATCGGCCTTCTTCAAATTCTGGAGGGCGGCATCGAAGCGCAGGCTCGACAGCGTCGCCATCCTTCGTAGCAAGGGCACCGGAATCTCTCCGCCGAAGATCGAGGCGACCTCGGCTACCCGCTTCGAATCCTTGTCGAGACGTTCGAAGCGAGCGTCGACGATCGTCTGGATACTCGCCGAAACGACGATCTCGTCGACCTCGCCAGAAGGCCGGTAGCGGCCCGGCTGCCCTTCCAGCTTGCCGGTCTCGGCGAGAGCGCGGACGGTCTCTTCCAGGAACAATGCATTGCCTTTGCACGCATCCCCGACTGCACCGCGGAGCTGCGCCAGCTCAGGGTCCCTGCCAACCAGGTAGTCAAGAAATGCTGCTGCTTCGGCCGTATTGAACGCCGGCAGGCGGATTTCGGAAGGTCCTGCAGCGGCGAAGGCACCGCGATCGTATTCGGGTCGACAGGTCAGGATAAGCAGACAGCGGACAGTGGGCAGTGCCTGCGCCAGCCGCACCAGGACCCCCTCACTCTCGGCGTCTATCCAATGAAGGTCCTCGACCAGGAGAACGACGGGCTTCTCGCGGCCAAGGAAGAGCAGAAGCCCAACCGCTGCTTCCTGCATGCGCCGGGATCGCTCCTGGCCAGAAATGATAGCCCAGTTCGGATCCTGAACGGGCAGTTCCATGACTGCCATGATCGGATCGAGGAGCCGCTCATCGAAGCCTTGCGCGCTTTGCGCGGCCAGTACCTTTTCGATTGCGATTGGCGGCGCTTCGGTGTCGCCCACGCCGAACAGGGTTTGCAGCAGTTTCCGAATTACGACGAAGCCGCTGCGCAGGTCCGTTTCGAGCGCGCCGACCTCCAGATTCTCGGCATCATCGTGAGGGATGGCCCCAACGAATTCATGCGTGACACGCGACTTGCCGTGACCGGGATCGCCGACCACGAAAACCGTCTGACCTTCGCCGTCGAATACGTCATGCCAGGCCTTGTTCAGAATCTGCAGTTGCATCTCGCGGCCGACGAACGGCGACAGCTGCGTTTCGGCGCGCAACTGCCAGCGCGAGCGGCCCCGCCTGATCTCGATCACTTCAAAGAGCCGCTGGTTCTTCGGGTATTCCGACAGAAGTGGCGCTGCCAGCGCTTCCATACTGACGAAGCCGCCAGCCGATGTCCGGGTCCTGGCGGTTGCCACCACGAGATCGCGCCCCAACGCCTGGCTCAGCGTATGGGCCACGGACACCGGCCCGCCGCGCACCTCCAAAGCCCGGTCACGTGCCGGGCTGACGATCACGATGCCTGTGTCCAGGGCAGCACGAACGCCGGTCATCCAATCGCCATGGCGCAGCGCGAGCTCGCGCAGCGCGAGTGCGGTCCGGCAGGCAAGTGCAGCATGTCCTTCGAGCGGCTCAGGCGCGCCAAACGACGCGACGAGCTCGTTCTCGGAAATCGTCAGAACCGTTCCTCCGTTGTCGCGCACGAGTGCGGTGGCCTGCATGAGGAAGGGGTCGACCCGCTCCAGCGCGACATCGGGAGGCAGGTTCTCCATCACCGGTTCGGCGTATTGGAAATCGGCGCACAGGATCGTTGCCTGTCGCCGGGTCCTCGGGTCGACGGCAACGACCGTTTGCGCCTGAAGCGCCTCGTTGGCAAATGTCGACGCCTCGAGAATGAAGTTGCGGAACGCGGGTTCCTCGGCAAGAAGGATGTGATTGGCGCTTTCCAGTTCGACGAAGCGGGCACCAGTTATCGATCTGGCGAGCTCCAAACCTTCCGAGAAAGGCGCGACCCGGTCGCCGTTGGCATGCAGCACGAGCGCTGGCACATGCAGCCGTTCAAGCGATCGCGATATGTCAATGTCGGCAAAGACATAGCTCAACCGCATCGCGTTTTCCGGCGTGAGTGTCCGGCGCTGCAGCTCATTGAACCAATCCATCTGCACGCGATTGGCGCCCGGTATAAACAGGTTGGTGAACATTTGGCGGAACAATGGGTCGTCCCGACCCCAGCCCTGACGCATCAACGCCGAGATTGCTTCGCGTCTGACGATCTCCGCCGCATTTCCGCGCGCTCGCCATCCACGAACATATCCTCCCCAAATCAAGAGACCCGCGACCCTCTCGGGATGGCGAATGGCGTAGTCGACAGAGAGAGCACAGCCTTGCGATATTCCAAGGAGGACGAAACGGTCGAGGCCCACGGCCTCTACGACGCATTCGAGATCGTCGACGAATGCATCGAAAGACACATCCTCACAGACTGTGTCGGAAAGGCCGTTCAGGCGCCCGTCGTAGCGTACAAGCGTGAAGCCGCTGGACAGCCCGTCGATCCAATGTCCCCAAACTGGGCTTTCCCAATCGAAGTCGAGATGGGACATCCAGTGCGAGGCACGCACGATCGCTGGCCCGGATCCGCTGATGACATAGGCGATCCGGGTGCCATCGCGGGCATTGACGTAGCGTATCTGCTGCTTACCTGACGAAACCTTCGTCAAAGGCGACGGGACGGGTTCGGGCACGGGCCCCGTCAGCGGAGGTTCGGGGGCCGGCCGGCTAACAGGTCCAGCCGTCGTGCCACTTCGGATCGGGGCAGCGGCGACGGTCAGTCGAGCCTGATCGTTAATGCGGGCGATCTCGTCTGCTAGATCATTGTCCGGAAGAAGTGACTGCAGCGTGTGCACGTGGGGAAGCGCCCGCTCAGGCTCGTCGCCCAGGCGATCGATCAGGGCGCGTAGCGCCTTCAGGTGCAGAATCTCGGTCTCGTTCGAACAATAGACGCGCCAAGCCTCGAACGCCTGGCAGCGCGGCAGATAGAGGTCCGACAAGAACGGGCCGGCGAAAGCCGCAGCGATCGATTCCAGACCCTCTGTAGGCAGCGAACCAACCGCATCGGCCGACAGGCCCCTGATCAGATCGTAGTCGAGCCAGATCGATCCCGGCTTCAGTTGGACCACGTTGCGATCGGCCGCAAGCCGGGTCTCGCCGTCGGCATTTAAGATCCGGCGCAGCTTCGAAAGGCTCCAACGCAGCGCGCCCCGAGGATCATCAGGGACGTCCCAAAACATCTCACAAAGCCACTCGCGGCGCTGCTGCTTTTGCTGCACGGCCAGATAGGCGAGTAACGCCCGCGTCTTGCGCGATTGCGTTAGGGCCACAGGCTCCCCGTCACGGCGAACCGTGAGGTCGCCAAAGACCCTTACTTCGAAGGCCGAGCTCAATCCGGTTGTCCTAACCGTATGGTCGGCCTTACATTAGCGACGAAGCATTTGGGTTCGCAACACCCAAACCGATGGCGGACGTGTCTTCACGCCCGCCATCGCATTTGACCCGTACTCCGTCACCGGACCTCAGCCCTGCGAGCGATCTCGCAAAGGCGTCTGAAGTTAATCACCCGGTCGAGATGCTCCCGGACTGCCTCGAGCGGCGGACCTTTGCGGATGTCTTTCCACAGAGTGGATGTCGGGGCTGCATAGATACCGAATGAGATGTTCATAAAGTTGGCTCCTTGGTTTGCAGCGGACCATTCCGCTAAGTTCCTCGAACATGCGTTCTGCCCGTTGGAGACAGCGTGTGGGAGAGCATGGAAATGCGGAGCCGCCCGGCAGCCTATGGCGGCTAATCGAGCGGCACAGTGTAGGTTGTTGCCGTGCCGGACAGGCAAATCTCGCCTGCCGAGTTTGCGACGGTGGTTGACAGCGTGCAGATCGGCTTGTCTTCCCGCACGCTAAGCACCTCCGCGCGTGCGACGATCTCCTCGCCGATACCGACAGCCTTGAGGAACTTCCACTCGACGCCAAGAAAAACGCTGCCGGGTCCCGGTAAGTCCTCGGCCACCAGCGCATTGAGAAGGCCGGAAGTGACACCGCCCTGAACTATGAGACGGCCGAATACGGTGCGGGCGGATAGGGCATCATCGTAGTGGAGTGGGTTTCTGTCGCCGGTCATGTCGCTGAACGCAATGATGTCGCTAGCACGAGTGATGCGCCTTCGCTCTGCACTGGCCCCGACTTCCGGTTGTCCGAACCGGACCCCGGACCATCCGGATCGTATGGTCGTTTGCATAGCCTTGCTCCTTGTTTTGTGTTTCAGATTGCCTCTAGCTGCGACGTCACTAGCCCTTGCGGGAGAGGCGGAACCTCGCGATCGCGCGCCGCCCGGGCCAAGAGCACAGCGACTTCGGATTTCATCGCCTCGCTGAAGCGCTTGTGGCGTTCAGGTAGCTCTTCGAGGGACCAGTCGAAGGCACTGATGGCGTCCGTGGTCTCAAGGATGGGCAGCGCGAGGCTGTCGCGTACTTCCTGGAACTCCCGCAATGCGGACTCGCGACAGGAAAGTATTGCCGTCGCGGCCCCTTCGGCATCACGCAGGGCGTCGGAAATACCATGCGAGGTCAGCGGATCGCGGAAGAAGCCGGCATCGCCGACCAGCATCCAGCCAGGGCCGTATGCCTGCCGCAATCGGCCAGGCGTGCCGCGGAAGGCCTTCAGACGTTCGCCACCATTGCCGAAGACCCGCGATCCCAATCCGGGTGCCAGCGCTGCCAGGGCAAGCTGTGCGGCGGAAAGATCGAAGCGGAACTCCGCGTCAAACCGCTCGGTCGCAACGGATGCGACGATACAGGCAAGCCCGTCATTCGTCGGTATCACGCCGCCGGATAAGTTCCGGCCGAAATACCAGTGGTATCCCGAGAACGCCGGCGCGGGGGCGTAGCCGAAGACATGTGCCACCGAGCACCGCCCCTGCACCAGCATCCGTGCCTCGACCTTGCGAGCGATAAACGAGCCGAGCCCGTCTGCTCCAACCACGATATCGGCGCTTATCTCGCGAGTTTGGCCGCCGGCATCTCTCAATGTGACGCCGCGAACACGGCGATGTGCGTCGAACATGAGATCATGGACCGGAGTGTCGTGCATAATCGTGGCTCCAGCGGCTCGTGCTGCATCGACCAACATGCGATCAAGCACCGTGCGGCGTGGAGCGATCAGGCCCGGAATATCTGGCTCGGGCCGAATGGGCACCGTGACCTCCTGCTCGCCATAGTGAAAAGTGGTAGACCTGATCACCGGCGCACCGCTTTGGATCAACGGTTGGAGCAGGCCCCAACGCGAAAGCTGCATGACGGCTGGTCGCATCAGCGCGTGTGTAGACAGCGTGTCAGATCCATAGGACTGGCGGTCGACTGCCAGCACCCGCAATCCTGCCAGGGAGAGCAGCATTGCCGTCGAGGCTCCGGCGCAGCGCGCGCCGACGATGATGGCGTCGTAGTGAGAATGTGCGGGGACGACATTGGAAAGCATCGGAATGTCCTTATGCTGCCTTGAGGCCGCTCTGACCGAGGTAGTGTGAGACATGGTCGGCGATCGCTTGCGCGTCCGGCCCAACGCCTCCAATGAAATTGGAATCGCGCTTGCGCAGAAAGCGAAAGCCAAGCGCATAGAGGCCGGCGACGGTCGTTATCCCGCCCTTGTGGGCCAGTTCGCCATCGGCGGTGATGACGGGCAGTTTCAGCCATGAAAACGAGCGGCTGTAGCCGGTCGCCGATATGATGGTGCCGATGTCGTCGTTCGCGAACGACAGGCGCTTGAGGCAATTCGTCGGCAGCTCGATCGGGGCGGGGGCGCCGGCCATGGATTTGTGACCCGCGAACTGGTCGACCTGGCGAAGGAGCCGGTCCTGCTTGGCGTCCGCCGCCGTGATGCTATCTTTGAGATCATCGGCAAAGCCAATTGTCCCGTTCGAGATGCCTTTCAACCGCCCGGTGAGTTCGACTCCGATGCCCTGAAGGGTCGCCAGATCGACATTGGAGCGATCCGCCCGACCGGCAAGTTGAAGTGAAGGCTGTCGTCTGGCGCTGTCGGGATCTGTCAAATCGTCCAGCCGCTGGGACATGAATCCCATATGGTAGAGCCACCAGAAGATATCCTTGTCTCGCCAGATGCGCGGCAAACGCGTGTGCTTGCCGACGGACAGGATTACGCGTCTGCCACTGCGTCGCAGCTCGTCGGCAATCTGGACGCCCGACGACGATGCGCCGACAACCAGCACGCCGCCTGACGCAAGCTGGTCGGGACTTCGGTACTGCGAAGCGTGGATGCTGACCGGTTGGTCCGCGCTGGTATGCAGGGGGAAGGGCATGCTCGGCACGTCGCAATGACCAGTGGCCACAACGACGACTTTCGCCGACCAGTCGCCGGCGGTCGTCCGCAGCCTGAAGCCCTGCCCATCCTGTTCGCACGACAAGACATCGACGTACGAGCGCACCGGCGCTTGCGAACGATGGGCATAGCCAACCAGGGTTTCCACAAACGCGTCGCGGCTCATGTAGCCGTCGGGTTCGGAGCCACAATATGGGGAGCCTGGCAGCGCGTTCAGCCAATTGGGCGTCAAAAGGCGGAGCGAACGCCATGTCGAGGACCGCCACCGTTCGCCAATGCGCCCGCGTTCCAGAATGACATGCGAGATCCCACGTTTTCGAAGGCAATGGCTCAAGGCGATGCCCGCCTGGCCAGCGCCGACGATGACAACGTCAGCCTGTTCCATATTGTTTCCATCAATTTTGGAGGGCGACGGTTCAGACACCCGTCCGAACCGCCTTGCCGAGTGGATCACTGAATGGTTTTGACACCGACCGAAACGGAAACACCGTTCGTCAGCATGTCGAAGACCGCGGACCGTGCCCGTGTCTGCTCGACCAATTGCTGGAGCTTCTCGGACGGCGCATCGCCCTCGATTTCGAACGCCACCGTGATGTTGTGAAAGCCGTTTCGGACCTCGTCGGAAATCCCGAGGATGCCGCGCAGATCGATGTCGCCATCGACCGAGCACTGCACCTTGGTCAGCTTGATGCCGCGCGCCGCGGCGATGTTGGCGACGCCCGCCATCAGGCAGCTGGCGAGCGCATGCAGCAGCCATTCGACCGGGGTGGGGCCGTGATCGGCGCCGCACAGCACGGCCGGGTGGTCACTGTCGGCGTAATAGGCTTTGGCATGCTTCTGTTCCTGGCCGGCGCCGTGGAAGCCGAGCATGACGCTCTTGCTGTGGGTGCCTTCGACCCACTCGTTGTGGACGCGGAACTGGAACTTGGCCAATTCAGGCTGGCCGGCGACAAAGTTGATCGTTGCCAGAAGGTTCGGCGTGTCGACGCCGTTCAACGGTGGCCTTGAGGACTTGGTGGTGTGTTGCATCGTCTTCTCCAAGTGAATAGTGCGGCGAATTTGCCGGACCGCTTCCTTGTGACGGCGCTGCGTTTGAACGAGGGTGGTTGCGTTCGTGGAATTTGCCATGGAATTGCTGATCCACATGCTTCCACGCTACGAAACGATCTGCGAGACGTGGGCCTTGTTCAAAGCGCCAAAACCCCGGCGAGGTGATCGCCCCGGATTGCGCGGTTTGAGTAATTCTTGTGTTGAAGGCCTTGCCCGACTTCGGGGCAACTCTCACGCCCGTCGAGCCGAGCCTGTTCAGCAGGCCGAGTCAATGTGGATCAGCATCATTCGCGTTCAAGCGACCGCGTTGAGCGCTGTTGGCAATTGTAAACCGCATGGACGTGACGTGATCGATCTCCGAGCGGCCGATGCACATGTCGTTGAGCAGATAAGTCGGGCGTTGACTGTAGCGCGACTCGCTCGCTGCGCATCTTCAATGCACGGAAGGCCAGGCGGATCGCGGATTTGGCGAAGCCGATAGCGTCGAGCCTGTCGCTCGAGGCGGAATAGTTTGCGTGATCGATAGTGGTCGTTTTTTCTCCATCCTCGCGACGCGACCATTCGCGCCGTCAATTAGAGGAGGTTGCGATAAGACCAGGGGAGTGAGCGTTTGAGCCTCCGTCGAATTATGGTCGAATTCGACGGAATGGATCCGTTAAACTGCGTATGCAACCACGGGAATCGACAGCCACTGTCAATCGCGGCCGCCGGGCTGGGCCACGGGCGCGTTTGGTTTCAAAGCGCGAACATCGCTAACTTAAGTGCCGATCGTTCCGGCATCGGATGCCTCACGCTGCGAGCTGATCCTCGCGAGCAGCCGCGATCATCACACTTGCGAGCAACGCATAGGCTGCCTCCCAAGCCTCGCCGACCGCCGGCGTGAAGGCCGTGCCGAGGCCGGCCGCCATCGTGTCGATGAGCGCTTGCCCGACGATCGGATAATGATGCTCCTTGAAACCGCAAGCCCCATGACGCTTGGCGAGCTCGCGTACGGTCGGAAGGACGGTGTTGGCACGATCCAGTCCGCGCACGACGGAGCCCAGGCTCGCCATCAGCTCTGCGCCTTGCTTGGGCATGTCGCTCGCCAGAAACAGTGCGCGAAGATCCGAGTCGATCGCGAACAGGCGTTCATAGAACAGAGCCGCGGCTGCCACGCGTATCGGGAGGACCTCGTGGAAACTATCCTGAACAAGTCGAATCTGGTCGGGTGTCATTGGCGACGCTCCTGCGCTCCTGGCCTGCCTGCGGCTCGACCATCCGCCCAAAACGTTTCGCATACATGTCGTCCGGCGCGTCGATGTGTTTCAGTTGTGTCTCAATTGAGGTTCGGTTTGCGCTCAGTGTATTCAGATTCCTTCTGTGTCCTGACGGTGCCCGGAAACCTCTCAATGAAACCAAGCGTCTAGGAAACATTCCCGAACAGTCCTCTGATCACAGATCACTCGATTTTTCATCGCCTGGTAGCTCACGGCCGAAGCTTATTGCGCCGCTGAATTTGTCGCAATCGGAGTCCGCACCGGTCGTCTCCCGCCATTCCCGACGCGCAAGTAGGATTTGTCACTCACCAGGATCCTAGTACCGCTTGAAAAAGTGGAGCCGGCCCGGGGACTGGGCCGGCTCCTAAACCCGGTCGTTGGGGACGGGGAGGTGGGGCTCGACCGGGCTTTTGCGTCGCGTCCTTAGCGGACGCTGGCAACCGCGCCGGAGCGGCCGTCGTTGATCGTTACCCAAGCGCCCGAATTCTGGCTCGATTGGCGCTTCAGGTAGGTGTAGTCGGTACTGGTCCAGGACAGCACCCTGGTTTCGAGATTGTCGAGGATGAACTCTCCGAGGCTGGTGCGCACGGTCAGCACTGCGTGGCCGTCTCCATTCGGCTGGCGCGCAACCGTCATCAGCAGGTCGCCGGCCGGAACGCCGATGTTCATCAACGCGCGGCGCTTTTCCAGCGCATAGTCCTCGCAGTCGCCGAATTCGCTGTTGGAATAGGACCAGACCTCTTCCCTGCCCCACAGTTCCATATCGGTGCGTGGCGCGATCCTGCCGTTGACCGAATTGTTGATGCTCACGATCTTCGCCCACAGCTTGCGGGTCAGTTCGATCGGCGCCTGCTTCGGCGTCCGCTGACTGCATTCCTGCGGGATCTTCTGGCAGAACTCGTAATGGCCGACCGGCTGTGTGGTGCGGCTGCCGGTGTGCATGAAGGCAGGTCCCGCTGCATACGCTGTCCCCCAGGCGGTAAGCTGCGTCGCCATTGCCAAGAGCAACAGCTTGCCCCTCGTCTTCTTCATCGTCCAGTCTCCCCGTTTGAGGAGACAATGACACGATTGGATTTATTCGACGCAAAGGCTCGAAGTAGACATTAAGTAAAACGCCCATAGAATAAACATAAAATTTGAAACATTTCAGCATAAAGTTGTTGAGGCGTTTTTCGCGGGGATCACATCGGCGCGGCGCCTTGGCGCGGCATCGGTGGCAGGCTGCGTTGGCCGGCGGGAGTCAACAAAAAACCGGCCGAAATGGGCCGGTCGATTGCGGGAGTGTGCGCTGTTTGTCAGGTGCCGGATGCGTTGAATTCGGAATCGAGCGTTTCCGGCCGCTGGATCACCGCGAACTCGATGGCGATGCCGTCCTCGAAATGGCGCACCACCTGGCCGCGCATGGTGCCCAGCATGACCTGGATGCCGATTGCCGGCTTGACGTCTATCTCGACCGCGGCGCCCGAAAGCGACAGGTCGATGATGCGGCACTGGTACTGGCGCCCGTCGCCGAGCTGAAGCACGCTGGTCGGATTGCGCGGCGCCACGCGTTCGTGGCGGCGGTCTTCCGGCAGATCGAGCTCGTGCTTGTTGGCAAGCCAGGTCAATTGCGCTGCAAGCTTGTCCTTCTTGCGTTCCGACGCGATGACCGTCATCGCGAAGCCGTCCTGCAAGATGCGGGTGACGACGCCTTCGATGCGGCCGATGTGATCGATATAGGCGATGACTTTCTCGCCCGGCATGCCGATGCGCTCGGTGCGAAGCGCTACATTGCCCGGCGACATGTCGACCACCTGGCACGGATGTTCGGTGCGATCCTCCAGCATGAAGCGCCCATAGATCTTCACGCGGACGCGCTGAAAGTTGCGCCTTTCAGCTTGGGACGGCGCGGTGTCGACCGCCGCTGACCTCATGACTGCCTACACCCCGTTTGGCATTCCGCGCGTTGATGCGAGGAACTTCGCCGGAAAGCTACAGCGAAGCGGGTTAACAAAGGGGAAAGCCTGACGCCGCTACTTTAGGATTTTGGATTATTCCCCGCGCCCGCCGTCGAATACGACCAGATGACGGATGCGGCGTGCCTGGCCGAGCGCCGAAATCGTCTGGGACGGATCGAGTTCCGACGGGACAAGCGAGGGAACGTCGATGGCCGGCCGGTTCTTGAGGAATTTCGGTTCCTTCTCCGGATCGACGAGACGGATCGAATCGACCAGGGCGTCGGCGATCGGATCCGCGCCCAGCCAGAAGGGTTTTTCAGCGGCGCTTATCACGCCGAGGCAGCGCGGATTGTCGACGCCGCCGTCGAGCGGCAGGGCGAGCAGCTCGAACTTGCTGGAACGGTCGGTGCGGCTGAAACCTTCATAGGTGATGAGCACGACGGATTTCTGATCGAAGACGCCCTGGATAAGCTTCGAGATAAGCCGCTGGTCCTTCTCGCGCCACAGCGAGGGAAAGGAAAACCCCTTGAGTTCACGGCCATAGACCGCGCAAAGCCTGGTGCCGGCGAGCCGGAATACCGCTTCGCCGCGCGTATCCTTTTCCAGGATGAATGTGTCGGCCAGCAGCGACTTGATATCGGCCGGCTCGACTTCCGAACGCTTCGGGGCAGGGCGCCCGTCACGCAGCCGGTTCCAATAATGGAACAGCGTGATCGATCCGTTCTGGTTCATGTTATGCTGCTCCGCGCAATCTGTCGTCTGATGTCCCATCGGTGAACAGAAGGGCGCCCTCCGAGGACCTACATGCGTTGCGGAGCAGGATGCGTGCCAGCATCGTTAACACTTGTTCACGGGTCGGGGCCGTTAAGGTTAACAAGTGGTTTACGTTGCGCTCCGCCCAGGCCCGTGGCACGTTAAAACCACTCCAGAAGCGGTCGTTTCGCAGCGATCGGCAGCATTTCAGTCAAGAGTTTGGGGGAGCATGGGGGCTCGACCAGCCGTTCAAGGGCAACCTTGGACGGCTTCTTTTTGATTCGCGCCAATTTTGATTCGCGCCGTTTTGATTTGCGTGGGGCGATTCGCCCTTTGTGAATCGGGTGACCGTGATCTACATGCTCGCGAAGTCGAAACCAGCGACTGAGTGCGAGCCATATGAGCGAACCAGCAAGCCCCTCGGAAATCGAACAGGGCGAGGGCGGACCTGTCGGCCGTGAGCCGGAGCCGCGCCGCGAGCCGGTGTTCAACATGCCGCCCGTTGTGCTGGCGGTGATCGGCATCTGCGTCGTCCTCTATCTCATCCAGGAGTACGTGCTTAGCCAAAGCCAGTTGCTGACATTGTTGTACGATGCGGCCTTCATTCCAGTTCTTTATACTGGCCAATATGGCTTCGACTGGTTCCTGTTTTCCCGGCCCTTCACCTATGCCTTCCTGCATGGCGGTTTTGCTCATCTGGCCGTCAACATGGTGTGGCTGGCGGCTTTCGGCTCACCACTGGCGAACCGCTTCGGCGCGCTTCGTTTCAGCCTGTTCTTCGCCGCGACCGGGCTGGCGGCGGTGGTGCTGTTCTGGGCCGTGCATCCGCTCGGCGAGGCGCCGCTGGTCGGCGCATCGGGGGCGATTTCCGGCATGATGGGGGCCGCCGCGCGCTTCGGCTTCCGCACCGACCGCTCGTCCGGCAAAGCCGCCTTCGCCGGCGCGCCGCTGCCGATGGCGGCGGTGTTCCGCTCGCGCGGCGTTGTGACTTTTCTTGCCATCTGGATGGTGATCAATCTCGCCACCGGCCTCGTTGCCTTCGCGCCCGGCATCGACAGCCAGATCGCCTGGGAGGCTCATATTGGCGGTTTTGTCGCCGGCTTCTTCGGCCTGCGGGCTTTCGATCGGCGGCAGCAGGCGGACGAGTTCAGGGCCTGAGCCTCGCCGCACTTGAAAACCAATCGATCGCGGCGCACGATGTCTGGCACTAGGGAAAGCCGGTCAGGGCAGGAACCGGCAAGGTAAACTGAGGAGGACGCCATGACTGTTAAGGCAATTCTCGAGCAGAACGGCCACGACGTGTTGACGCTTGGGCCGAACGAAAAACTGAGCGAGGCCATTCGCATCCTGGCCGAACACAGGATCGGTGCGCTGGTCATCACCAATGGCGATCACAAGATCGTCGGCATTCTTTCCGAGCGCGACGTCGTGCGGGTCCTCGCCAGGGAAGGCGCCGCCGCATTGGATATCGCGGTGCGTTCGGCAATGACCCCCAAGGTGAAGATCTGCAATGAGAACCACACCGTCAACGAGGTCATGGAGATCATGACCAGTGGCCGTTTCCGCCATCTGCCGGTGGAAAAGGACGGCCTGCTCGACGGCATCGTGTCGATCGGCGACGTGGTCAAGCGGCGCATCGAGGATGTCGAGCGCGAGGCCGCGGAGATCAGGGCCTATATCGCGACGGCGTGACGGCTTTTCTCTTCAGCCCGCCCTCCAGCGTAAGCCGCCCGCACGTTGCAGCCGTGCGATCAGGTCACTGTTGCGGTAATAATCCGGCGGATCGTCCGGTTGCTCGTTTTCGTCGAGCCAAACCGCGCATTCGTCCTGACGGCCGCACGAACGGCAGCGGTCGACGGCGCGACTTGTGACGGCTGCTTGGTCGGGTACGGTTTTCAATTGCCGGTCGACGCCCAGCTTTTGCATCATGCGGCCCGTCAATTCGGTCCGGACGTCGACTGAAATCAAATAGTCGAAAAAACTCATGTCGGTCACTCCTGCCTCTTGGCGATCATGCCATAGTGGCAACCGACGACATTGATCTCGGTCAACAGAGGTTCTCGATCAACAAGGGGAGTCTCTGTCAACAGGGGGACTCCCTTGCCAGTTCCGGCCGATTGATCTAGCGAACGGTTGATTTTGTCGGCCGACAACGCCAGACAATTTGAACAACAATTATCTGGATCGCCATGACCCTCATCGATACCCGCACACCCGACGCCAAGCGCCTGATATCAGGCGCCACCGGCGACTGGGAGATCATCATCGGCCTCGAGGTCCATGCGCAGGTGACCTCGCAAGCAAAACTGTTCTCCGGCGCCTCGACGGCGTTCGGTGCGCCGCCAAACGCCAATGTCAGCCTCGTCGATGCGGCGATGCCGGGCATGCTGCCGGTCATCAACGAGGAATGCGTCAAGCAGGCGATCCGCACCGGCCTCGGGCTGAAGGCCGAGATCAACCACAAATCGGTCTTCGACCGGAAAAACTATTTTTATCCCGATCTGCCGCAGGGCTATCAGATTTCACAGTTCAAGCAGCCGATCGTCGGCGAGGGCAAGGTGATCGTCTCCGTCGGTCCCGACCGGCAGGGCGAGTTCGAGGACATCGAGGTCGGCATCGAGCGCCTGCATCTGGAGCAGGATGCCGGCAAGTCGATGCACGACCAGCATGCGACGATGTCCTATGTCGACCTCAACCGCTCCGGCGTGGCGCTGATGGAGATCGTCTCCAAGCCTGACATGCGATCCGCCGACGAGGCCAGGGCCTATGTCACCAAGCTGCGCACCATCGTGCGATACCTCGGCACTTGCGACGGCAATATGGACGAAGGCTCGCTGCGCGCCGATGTCAACGTCTCGGTGCGCCGGCCCGGCGGCGAATTCGGCACGCGCTGCGAGATCAAGAACGTCAACTCGATCCGCTTCATCGGCCAGGCCATCGACTACGAGGCGCGCCGCCAGATCGCCATCCTCGAGGACGGTGGCAAGATCGACCAGGAAACGCGGCTGTTCGATCCCAACAAGGGCGAGACGCGCTCGATGCGTTCCAAGGAAGAAGCGCACGACTACCGCTATTTCCCGGATCCCGACCTGTTGCCGCTGGAATTCGACCAGGCCTATGTCGATGCGCTGGCAAAGGATCTGCCTGAACTGCCCGACGCCAAGAAGGCGCGGCTGATCTCCTCGCTCGGCCTGTCGACCTACGACGCCTCGATCCTGGTGTCGGAAAAGGCGGTCGCCGACTATTTCGAGAAGGTGGCCGCTGGTCGCGACGGCAAGCTTGCCGCCAACTGGGTCATCAACGATCTGCTCGGTGCTTTGAACAGAGCCGGCAAGGGTATTGAAAATGCTCCGGTTTCGCCCGATCAGCTCGGCGCGGTCATTGATCTGATAAAAGAGGGCACCATCTCCGGCAAGATCGCCAAGGATCTGTTCGAGAACGTCTGGAACGAAGGCGGCGATCCGCGCCAGCTGGTCGAAAGTCGCGGCATGAAACAGGTCACCGACACCGGCGCCATCGAAAAGGCGGTCGACGAGGTGATATCAGCCAATCCCGACAAGGTCGAGCAGGCGCGCGCCAAGCCGAGCATGGCCGGCTGGTTCGTCGGCCAGGTGATGAAGGCGACTGGCGGCAAGGCCAACCCGCAGGCCGTCAACGACCTCGTCAAGGCCAAACTCGGGATCGAATAGGATGATGTTTGTTCGCACCGCTGGCGAGCGCGATCTTGCCGCGGTCCGGGCGTTGCTGGTCGAAACGTGGCACGCCACCTACGACGCCATCTATGGTGCTGCCAAAGTCGCTGAGATAACAGATGAATGGCATTCGATCGCCTCGCTCAAGGCGCGGCTGACACGGCCGAACTCCGAATTCCTGGTCGCAGACGATGGCAACCGCATTGGCGGCATGGCGTTCGCCGCAGCCACCACGGATGCGAGGATCGTCATGCTGAACCAGCTCTACGTGCATCCGGCCTGCCAGAGGCAAGGGATCGGCCAGGCGCTGCTGGAAGAGGTCGAGGTCAGCTTTCCCGAGGCGCGGACGCTGCGTGTCGAAGTGGAAGAGGCAAATGCTCCCGCCGTCGCCTTCTATCGCTCGAAAGGGTTTTTGCCGGCCGGGAACACTGCTGACTGTGGCGGTGGCTCAGGGCTGCCGGCGCTGATTTTGGAAAAGGCGATCGAATAGATTTGCCTGGCCTGACAGGTCGCAGTCAGTTGCGTTTTTACGGGGCTGCGCCGGTCGGTTGCGGGCTGAATTGCGGAATCGCGGTCCGCAAAAAACAAGCCCGCAGGTAGGAAATTCACGAGTGGCTAGCGCCGAGGCAAAAAAGCATGGTGCGACGCACAAAAATATTGCAATGCACTGCAGATGCCGTAACGTCAGGTTCTAGATGAACGAGACGACCTTTCTACAAAGGCCGCCCACCGCAAAGGATGGAAACTATGACCAAGACCGCTGATAAAACTGCTGAAAACGTTGAGAATGCAGAAGTCCAGACCGAGGTAACCGATCAGTTCCGCGCTGTCGCCGAAAAGGGCGTCGAGCAATCGAAAGAAGCCTTATCGAAATTGGCGACCGGCGCCGAGGCGACCCAGAAGGCTCTTGAGTCATCCTTCGAAACAGCCAAGACCGCTAGCAATGAGCTGTCGCTGAAGACGATCGCCGCTTTGCGCGCAAATGTTGAGGCCAGCTTTTCTCACCTCGAAGCCCTGGTTACCGTGAAATCGCCCTCTGAGTTCGTCGAACTGCAGACAGACTTCTTGCGCAAGCAGGTGGAAAAGACGGTCGAGCAGAGCAAGGAGCTTCAGGCGGCGGCGACGAAAGCCGCTGAGGACGTATCCAAGCCGATCAAGGATGTCTACGAGAAGGCGATGAAGGATCTCAAGGTCGCCTGATTGGCCCTGATGCCTGATTGGCCCTAAGGCATGGCGCGCAAAAGCACGCCCTCGGGCTTGAACCGAGGGTGCGAAGGGTTTTGCAATAACGATATGCATCAAAGCAACAACTTGAAGCGCGTCGCATGAATCCATCCAAACGGCACGCGCTTCAGGCGGAGGGAACTTCCACATTGTCGATCAGCCGGGTCTTGCCCAGCCAGGCAGCTGCGAGCAGTCGCCCGTCGCGGTCTGGCCGCCACGGGGCGAGCGTCAGGCTCTCGCGCGCCGCGACATAATCGACTTTGTCGAAGCCGGCCTCGACCAGCGCGCGGCTGGCCCCGGCGGTTGCGCTGCCTTCATCCGCGCCTGCCGCGAGTGCCGCCGCCGTTCGGCGCAAGATGGCGTTGAGCTGGCGCGCCACCGCGAGCTCGGTTTCGCCGAGATAGGCGTTGCGTGACGACATGGCGAGCCCATGCGCGTCGCGTATTGTTGGCGCGCCGATGATGTCCACCGGCAGATCAAGATCGCTGCAGAGCTGCCTGACGACGCAAAGTTGCTGGTAGTCCTTTTCGCCAAAAACCGCGCAGTCGGGCGACGCCTGCAGGAAGAGCTTTGCCACGACGGTTGCGACGCCGTCGAAGAAGCTCGGCCGGAAATCCGATTCCAGCCCGGCGGCTGGCCCGCCGACCGAGATCCTGGTGGCGAAGCCGGCCGGGTACATCTGCGCCACACCAGGGGTGAACGCAAGTTGTGCGCCGGCCTCGGCCAGCCGATCGAGGTCGCGGCCGAGCTGGCGCGGATATTTGTCGAGGTCTTCGCTCGGCGCGAACTGGGTTGGGTTGACGAAGATCGAGACAATGCAGCGATCGGCCTTTTCCAGCGCGATCCTGATCAGCGAGATATGGCCGTCATGCAGCGCACCCATGGTCGGCACCATGGCAAGGCTAAGGCCGTCGCGACGCCAGTCGCGGATTTGCGCGCGAAGGGCGGCGACGCTGTCGACGACGAGAGGCCGGCTCATGCTTCGCCCCGGCTCATGCTTCGCCCCCGCTCATGCTTCGCCCTTGTCGGCTGCGGCCGAAAAAACGTGGCTCGGGCCGGGGAATGTCCGGCTGCGCACCTCGGCTGCATAGCCGGCTGCCGCCTGCGATATGACGCTGCGCAGGTCGGCATATTGCTTGACGAATTTCGGCACCCGGTCGACGGTCAGGCCGACCATGTCGTCGATGACCAGGATCTGGCCGTCGCAGTCGCCGCTGGCGCCGATGCCGATGGTTGGAATGGAAATATGCCGGGTGAGGTCGGCGGCGACGGTCTCGACGGTGCCTTCGATGACCACCGAGAACGCGCCGGCCTTTTCGACCGCTTCGGCGTCGCGATAAAGCGCAGCCACATTCTCGTCGGTCCGGCCCTTGATCCTGTAGCCGCCGTCGCTTTCCACCGATTGCGGCTGCAAGCCGATATGTCCCATGACCGGAATGCCGGCAGCGACAATCGCCGCAATCTGTAGGGCAACTGTCACGCCACCCTCCAGCTTGACGGCCTGGCAACCGGTTTCGCCGACAATCCGCCGCGCCGAGGCGACGGCTTGGCGCGCCGTCGCCTCATAGCTTCCGGCCGGCATGTCGACCACCACGCAGGCCTTGGCTGACCCTCGCATCACCGCTTGTCCGTGGGCGATCATCATCTCCAGCGAGGCGCCCAGCGTGGTCTTGTGGCCATGGAGAACCATGGCCACGCTGTCGCCGACCAGAAGCAGGTCGACATGATCGTCGAGCAGGCGAGCGATGGGGTAGGTATAGGCGGTGAGGCAGACGATCGGCTCGCCGCCCTTGCCCAGGCGAATGGAGCTGGCACTGATCCGCGGATCCGCGCCGGATGCGTCTGGGGCCATCTTTCCCTCCCTCAACCGTCAATCAGGCTGGGTACCTGCATGCGGCGCGCTGAGCTTTAGAAAGACCAGGCAGCCTTGGCAAGGCATGCCTCGAAAGGACGCGAAAGGCTTGCCACGGTGCGTCGGTTTTCCGACGGCCATTTGCGTGGCTCGTGCGGCAAAACCCTTGCCTTGGCGATGGCCTGACGCCATAAGCAGGAAACAGGCGCCACCGCAGCCGCCGCGAGGACTTGCCGCGAGGATTTTGGATGAAGACTTTCCTTCTGCAGTTTTTCACCTGGTGGAACAGCCAGACGCTGGGCACGCGCTTCCACACCTGGCGGCATGGCAAGAAAGTCGGGCAGGACGAGGCTGGCAACGTCTACTACGAGGGTGGTGTCGATTCGGAAGGCCGCACCCGCCGCTGGGTCATCTATCGCGACTATTCGGAAGCCTCGATGATTCCGCCCGGCTGGCATGGCTGGATGCATCACCGCGTCGATGTCCCGCCGACGAGCGACAACTACAAGCCACACGACTGGCAGAAGTCGCATCAGCCGAACCTCACCGGAAGTGCCGCGGCCTATCGTCCCAAGGGCTCGATACTCAGCAATCAGCACCGCCCGCAGGTGACCGGCGATTACGACGCCTGGACGCCGGGGTCGTGAGAGACTGTTTCGAAATTCGCTCTGGCGAGTCATATGGTGGTGGTTTCGAGAACCGGCGCGGAGCGGACATTTGGGTCCGTGAGCACCGGAAGCGCAGAAAGCGCCGTCAGATGGCCGCCAGAGTAGAGTTTCCAAACGGTCTCTAACCGCTCGCCAAGGGCGGATCGATCCTTTATCGCCACAATTGGCGTTTAGCTGCTTGTCGATCTGACAGCAGCGACTAGCCTTGGGCGCGACAGAATCACCCCGGGCGCAAACCACCGGATCCCTACATGAGCATTTTCAGCCGAATCTCGATAGGCGGACTGACGGTGGCCGCCACCGCTTTTGCGGCTTTTAGCATCGCCGCCGCTCAGACGCTGGAGGCGCCAGTGGACCCGGGGGCGCCGACGGAATTTGAGGCGCCAGTGGACCCGGGGGCGCCGACGGAATTTGAGGCGCCAGTGGAACCGGATGCGCCTTTGAACCCGGATGCGATAGTGGAACCGGATGCGACAGTGGCGCCAGCGGCACCGGCCGCACCACAACGCATCACCAATCCTGTCGCCGAATTCGCCGGCATCGACAAGATCACCGGCCGCATCATCACCTTCGATGTCTATATCGACGAAACGGTGCAGTTCGGCGCTTTGCAGGTGACGCCGCGCATCTGCTATTCGCAGCCGCAAACCGAAGAGCCGAAGACCGATTCTTTCGTCGAGGTCGACGAGATCACGCTGGATCGCAAGATCCGCCGTATCTTCACCGGCTGGATGTTTGCCGAAAGCCCCGGCCTCAACGCCGTCGAGCACGCCGTCTACGACGTCTGGCTGAAGGGCTGCAAGCAGAAGTCGGAAGTGCCGGCACCCGACGCGGCCAAAACCAATTAGCCAAGACCAGTTATAATGCCTGGCGTGCGGGATCGCCTGTTCGGGATCCCTACTGAGCCTTCCGGAACCGCCTTATTCTTCGTGCGTTGGTCATGGCTGGCGTTACGGAGATGTTCCCATGATGGCCAACAAGAACGAACTCCTCGATCTCGAAAAAGGGTTCTGGACCGGCGACGCAGCCTATTTCAAAGCCAATGCCGACACCAAATGCCTGGTGGCTTTCCCACAGATGGCGCAAACGATGAGCAACGCCGATCTGGCCGAAACCGCGACGGGCCTAAATCGCTGGCGCGATCTCGACATCGACCTCATGGGCATCATCGAGCCGGGCAGCGACATTGTCATGCTGACCTATGAGGCCCATGCCACGCGCGAGAATGGCGAGCCTTATGCGGCGCTGGTCAGCACCGGCTATGTCCATCGCGTCAATGGCTGGAAGATGATGTTCCACGCGCAGACGCCGCTTGAGCCTGCCGCAAAAACCTGACCAAAAACCGACCTTTGGCTCAGATCATGGGAAAAAGACCGCTTCGCCCTTCAGCGCGTCAGCCAACATCTTTTCATACTTGCCCCTTGGCACGTCGACCGCGCCAAAGCGTTTGAGGTGCTCGGTGGTGAACTGCGTGTCGAGCAACGCAAAGCGCCGTTCCTTCAGGCGTTCGACCAGGTGCACCAGGCAGACCTTCGACGCGTCCGTTTCCCTGGCGAACATGCTTTCGCCGAAGAACACCCGGCCAAGAGACACGCCGTAGAGGCCGCCAACCAGCCGACCCTCGCGCCAGGCTTCGACCGAATGGCAATGGCCCATCCGATGGAGTTCGACATAGGCCTCGCGGATCGGCGCGTTGATCCAGGTCGACCGGCGTTCCTCGCGCCTCTCGGCGCAGCCGTCGATGGTCGCCTCGAAATCAAAATCGAAACGGATATCGAACAGGTTTTTCCGGATCGCCTTCCTCAGGCTTTTGGGCGTGTGAAATCCGTCCAGCGGGATGATGCCGCGCGTCTCCGGCCGCACCCAGAACACTTCCGGATCGGTGGCGCTTTCGGCCATCGGAAAGACCCCAGAGGCGTAGGCCTTGAGCAACAGGTCGGTCGGGATGCGATAGCCTGGCGCGTAGGGACGGGTCATCGCGCCATTATATTCTATAAGTTCACGTCCTAATCCTCATCGGCCAGATATTTTTCCAGCCAGTGGATGTCATACTCGCCATTGGCGATATCGGCATTGCCGACGAGATCGCGAAACAGCGGCAGTGTCGTCTTGATGCCGTCGACGACGAATTCGTCGAGCGCCCGCCGCAGCCGCATCATGCATTCGACGCGATTGCGGCCGTGCACGATCAGCTTGCCGATCAAACTGTCGTAGTAAGGCGGGATCTTGTAGCCGGAATAGACGCCGGAATCGACACGGATGCCGAGGCCTCCCGGCGTGTGGAAGTGGGTGATCGTGCCGGGCGAGGGGGTGAAGGTGCGCGGATCCTCGGCATTGATGCGGCATTCGATGGCGTGGCCCTGAAAACGGATCTCTTCCTGGCGCATGGAAAGCCCGCCGCCCGAGGCGACGCGGATCTGCTCGTGCACGAGGTCGATGCCGGTGATTGCCTCCGTCACCGGATGCTCGACCTGCAGGCGCGTGTTCATCTCGATGAAATAGAACTCGCCGTTCTCATAGAGGAATTCGATGGTGCCGGCGCCGGAGTAGCCGAGATCGGCAATCGCCCTGGCACAGACGCCGCCGATATGCGCGCGCTCCTCGGCATTGAGCGCCGGCGAGGGCGCCTCTTCCCAGACTTTCTGGTGGCGGCGCTGCAGCGAACAGTCGCGTTCGCCGAAATGCACGCCGCGGCCGGCACCGTCGCCGAACACCTGGACCTCGATGTGGCGCGGCTTTTCGAGATACTTCTCGATGTAGACGGCGTCGTCGCCGAATGCGGCACCGGCTTCCGAGCGCGCCGTCTGCAGTGCGACCACAAGATCGGCTTCGCTGCGCGCCACCTTCATGCCGCGTCCGCCGCCGCCGGCCGACGCCTTGATGATCACGGGGTACCCGATCTCGGCGGCGATGCGTCTGGCTTCCTTTTCCTCGGTCACCGCGCCGTCGGAGCCGGGCACCACCGGAATGCCAAGGCGCTTTGCGGTGCGCTTGGCCTCGATCTTGTCGCCCATGATGCGGATGTGATCGCCGGACGGGCCGATGAAGGTGATGTTGTGCGCGGCGAGGATATCGGCGAATTTGGCATTCTCCGACAGGAATCCGTAGCCCGGATGCACCGCGTCGGCGCCGGTGATCTCGCACGCCGCAACGATCTGGTGGATGTTGAGATAGCTGTCGCGCGACGGCGGTGGGCCGATGCAGACGCTCTCGTCGGCGAGACGCACATGCATGGCGTCGGCGTCGGCGGTGGAATGCACCACCACCGTCTGGATGCCGAGCTCCTTGCAGGCGCGCAGCACCCTCAGAGCGATTTCGCCGCGATTGGCGATGAGGATTTTCTGGAACATTTTTCGGCTGTTCCCGGCTCTACTCGATCACGACGAGCGGCATGCCATATTCGACCGGCTGCGCATCCTCGAACAGGATCGCCGTCACCGTTCCGGCACGCGGCGAGGGAATCTGGTTCATCGTCTTCATCGCCTCGATGATCAGCAGCGTCTGGCCTTCCTTGACCTGTTGGCCGACTTCGATGAACGCCTTGGCGTCGGGCGATGGCGCCAGGTAGGCGGTGCCGACCATCGGCGAGGCCACTGCGTTCTTGGACACGTCGGCCGCTGCCGGGGCGGCTGCGCCGGCCGGCTGCGCTGCCGGCGGGGCATAGGCGGGCTGCGGTGCGGCGACCGCATGGACGGCCGGCGCCTGTCGCGACACGCGCACCTTCAAGTCGCCCAGCTCGACCTCGATCTCGGTGAGGTTGGTGTCGTTCAGTATGCCCGCCAGATCGCGGATAAGCTGCTGGTCAACACCATTCTTTTTTATCGACATTTTCGAGCCTTCTGTTTGTTGGCCGGTCATAGGCGTGCGGCCAGCGCCTGCAGCGCCAGTGTGTAGCCGAGCGGCCCGAACCCGCAGATCACGCCGACGGCGACTGGCGAGACCATGGAGACGTGGCGGAATGATTCTCGCGCATGGATGTTGGAAAGATGAACTTCGGCGACGGGGAATGGCGCGACGGAGCGGATGGCGTCGTGAATGGCGATCGAGGTGTGGCTGTAGGCGCCCGGATTGATGACGATGCCGACAGCCTTGTCGGCGGCTTCCTGTATCCAGTCGACGAGGTCGCCCTCATGGTTCGACTGACGGAAATCGATCTCGAGCCCAAGTGCCGCACCTGCCTGCTTGCAATCGTCGGCGATCGCGGCCAGCGTCTTGCCGCCATAGATGCCCGGCTCGCGCTTGCCGAGCGCGTTGAGGTTGGGACCGTTCAGGACGAAAACCGTTTTCAAAATGCCGACCTTTTCCCAGTGTGGTTTCGAATCCGAAATTCGCAATACGTTGGAACAGCGCTTTGAACGAATTTCGGATTCAAAGCCATACTGGCAATTTATACATTTCTGATGTGGTGGATTTAAAGTTCCTGAACGCTGACGCCACCAAAGCAGCAGGAACTTCAAATCCACCACATCAGCGCCGGCATCAGTCGGCGCACTGGGCCTCTACTGGGCTTAGACGCCTGCGAAAAGAGCGCAAGTGGGTTCTTTCGCTGTCCACAACAGGCGGAAAATGGCCTGCGCCGAAAGCCAGCGGCCGATCAGAGTGCGGCCTTGGCCGCCTCGATCTTTTCCGCCAGCACGCCTTGGCCGAGCGCACCGAACACCACCTCGTTGCCGACCACATAGGAGGGCGTTCCGGTGATGGCCAGCTTGTTGGCAAGATCATAGGTCTTGGAGAGGGCCTCGGCGATCGACGGATCCTTCATCTTCTCGCGCAGCGTCGCTTCGTCGGCGCCGAGCGAAAGCGCTACCTTGATGGCCGCCGCTTCGGTGGCGCGTCCCTGGGCGCCGAGCAGCGCGTTGTGGAACTCGCCGTATTTCTCCGGCATCATCAGGTGGAAGGCCATCGAGACGACGCTTGCCTTCTGCGAATCCGGGCCGAGGATCGGGAACTCCTTGAGCACGAAGCGCAGGTCCGGATCGGCTGTCGTCAGCGTCTGCATGTCCTCCATGGCGCGTTTGCAGTAGCCGCAATTGTAATCGTAGAATTCGACGATGGTGACCTTGCCGTTCGGATTGCCGACGACGCCGTCGAAGGCCGAGTTGAAGATCTGGTCCTTGGCATCTTTGATGACGTCGAGACTGGCGACGCGCTGCGCCTCCTTCTGCTTGGCCTCGAGCGCTTCCTGAGCCTCCAGCAGCACTTCCGGGTTCTTCAGCAGATAGTCGCGGATGATGCCTTCGACTTCAGCCCGGTCGATCTTGGTGTCGGCGGCGGCTGCCTGGGCGATCTGCGCGGCATCGGCTTTTGCCGGCTGCGGACTTCCGGTCACGAACCCGAAACCCAGCATGGCGAGAGCGACCGCCACGCCCGTGGTGGCCAGCAGAATTGCCTTCGTCATCATCCCTGATCCTCTTGCCTGGTTTCCGGCCCGGTCGTCCGACCCGATTGGCCCGACTACCCGATTGGTTCGACTACCCGATTGGTCCACTACTTGTCGCCGCGCGCGGCCGGAAGGTTCACTTTTTCTTGCCTGATGGTGCGTAGTTTATGATGTCCTGCGCGCGGATCCAGCCCGGCTCGCCGCGCTTCATTTTCATCTGCGCGCGCATTGCGAAGATCTTGGCATCCTTGTAGGCGCCAGAATAGAAATGGCCTTCGGCGGTCGCAAGGTCGGCGGCCGGAATGTTGCCAAGCTCGCCATAGGCTTGCGCAAGATGGCGGTAACCGACGGCGTTTTCTCGGTCGCGCGCGAGACCCTTGTTGATCTGCACCACCGCTTTCTCCAGGGAATCGGGCGTGCCGACTGCCATCAGCGCCTGGCCATAGGAAACCGGCAGCAGCCCGGATCGCGCTGGGTCGAGGCTGACCGCCTTGGCATAGGCTTCCGCGGCGGCCTTCGGTTTGTTCGCCTTCATCAGGATGTCGCCGCGCAATTCCTGGAAATAGGGGTTCTTCGGCTGTGCCTTGATCAGCGCGTTGGTCTTGGCAAGCGCCCCGGCCAGATTGCCGAAAAGGTAGCTCGTCTGCGCGTCGCCATATTGCGAGGCGAGGCTGCCCGGCATCTTGCGCATCAGCCGCGATGCGGCGGCCTGACCTCCCATATAGGCAGCGATCTTGATGCGCATCATGTCGTGCCGCTGCTGCAGCGCCGGCGGATCGACCTTTTCGACGTAGGGGCTTTTTTTGACCAGGACTTCAAGGTTGGCGATGCGTTCGCGCGGCAGCGGATGGCTGATGCGGTAGGGGTCGACCTGCGCCCCCGACAGCGAAAGCGCGCTCTGAAAGCGGCCGAAGGTCTTCAGCATGCCCAGGCCGGACTGGCCGGTGGCATTGAGATAGGTTATCGCCGAGCGGTCGGCGGTCATCTCTTCGGTGCGCTGATAAGCGAGGATACTGCGCTGCGCCATCTCGCCGCCGCCAGCTGCAACCCCCATGCCGGCGCCGGCCAGGCCCCGGCTCTTGCTGGTGGCGCCGGCAACCATGGCACCGGCGCCAAGCAGCGTCGCGATGATGGCCATCGTCTTGGCGCGTTCGAGCTGGTTGCGCAATTTTTGCTGGTGGCCACCGGCGATATGGCCGGCTTCATGGGCGATGACGCCGATGATCTCGTTGGGCGTCTCCGCCGACATCAGGGCGCCGGTGTTGATGAACAGGCGGGACCCGGCCACGAAGGCGTTGAAACTCTGGTCGTTGACCAGCACGATGTCGACGCCGTCTTCCGGCAGGCCCGCGGCCCTGAAGATCGGCCGCGCATAGGCGCGCACCAGCGCCTCGATCTCGGCATCGCGCACCACCGGCACGTTTTGCGCAAAAGCGCTGACGGTGCTGGTCACAGCGACCGTCGCGGCAAGCGAAAGCGTCGCGAAGGCGCGCGCTGCCCTGGCTATCGTCGATTTGGGTCGGCTCAACATGGCAGGTCCACTGGTAGACGAGCGGATGGAGGATGAAAAGTCGGCACTGAAACTTTACTGAACTTGTGATCCTCACATCAATCGGGCATTTGTGCGGCGCGGGACGCCAAAGCTCGGCGCCCGGCAGCTGGCAAGCGCCGGCCCAAGGGCCGATCTCAAAGGGCTGACCCAAGGGCGTACAAGGAAATTTGGTCAAATGGTTGTATCGCTTTCGCGTCGCGGCGACGTCGAGCCGTTCCACGCCATGGACATTCTGGCGGAAGCGAATCGGCTGAAAGCCAGGGGCGTGCCGGTCGTTTCCATGGCCGTTGGCCAGCCGTCGGATCCGGCGCCGGCCGGAGTCAGGCAAGCGGCGACGAATGCATTGAACATGGGGCGAATCGGCTACACCGACGCACTGGGTCTTGCGGGCCTGCGCGAGGCAATCGCGCAGCACTATGCCGACCACTACGGGCTGGCCGTTTCACCCGGCCGGATCGCCGTCACCACCGGATCGTCGGCCGCCTTCAACCTGGCATTTCTGGCGATGTTCGATCCAGGCGACCGTGTCGCCATCGCCGCCCCCGGTTATCCGGCCTATCGCAACATCATGGCCGCGCTCGGCATCGAGATCGTCGAGATCGAGCTCGACGGTGATGCCTATCTCCACGCCGAACATTTGAAGGCTGCGCATCGCGAAAAGAAGCTGAAGGGCGTGTTGTTTGCCAGCCCGGCCAATCCGACCGGGGCGATTATCCCCGCCGACGAGCTGTCGGCGCTGGTGACGACGGCGCAAGAACTCGGCATCGCCGTGATCTCCGATGAGATCTACCACCGGCTGGCTTACGCTGCGCCGGACACGACAGCGCTTGCCTGCGGCCCTGACGTGACGGTGATCAATTCCTTCTCGAAATACTACTGCATGACCGGTTGGCGCATCGGCTGGATGGTGCTGCCGGAACCATTGGTGCGGCCGGTCGAGCGCATCGCCCAGAGTCTCTACATCTCACCGCCGGAATTGTCCCAGATCGCCGCGATCGAGGCGTTCAAGGCAACCGCGGAATTGGAGGCGGTGAAGGCGCGATACGCGGGCAATCGCGAGCTTTTGATGAAACGCCTGCCCGAACTCGGCTTTACCCTGGCGGCACCGATGGACGGGGCGTTCTACGCCTTCTGCAACGTCACCAGGCACACCAACGACAGCATGGCCTTCGCGCGCAAGATGCTGGCCGAGGCGCATGTGGCGGCGACGCCCGGCCGCGATTTCGATCCGCTTCAAGGTCATCGAGCCATGCGCTTTTCCTATGCCGGCAGCCACGACGAGATGGTCGAGGCGATGATGCGCATCGAACGCTGGCTGAGATAGCGCGATGCCGGACCTCGAGCAGGCCTTGACCGAGATTGCCGCCGAAATGGCCGAGCGCACCGATCGCGGCGACGTCGCGACCTACATTCCGCAGCTCGGCAAGGTCGATCCGAAAAAGTTCGGCATTGCCGCGGTGACCAATGACGGTCGCGTGCTGATGGCGGGCGACGCCGATGAGCCGTTTTCGATCCAGAGCATTTCGAAGGTGTTCACGCTGACATTGGCGCTGGGCAATGTCGGCGACGCGTTGTGGCAGCGTGTCGGGCGCGAGCCTTCGGGCAACCCGTTCAACTCGATCGTCCAGCTCGAGCACGAGAACGGCATTCCGCGCAATCCGTTCATCAATGCCGGCGCCATCGTCATTTCCGACATTCTGCTCGCCGGCCACCAGCCGCGCGAGGCGATCGGCGAGATCCTGCGCTTCATCCAGTTCCTGGCCGACGACGAGACCATCATCATCGACCGCGAGGTCGCGGCTTCGGAACGAGCCACCGGTTTTCGCAACTTGGCGCTCGCCAACTACATGAAATCCTTCGGCAATCTCAGCCACGCGCCAGATCTGGCGCTGGGCGTCTATTTCCACCATTGCGCCATCGCGATGAGCTGCCGGCAACTGGCTCTGGCCGGCCGCTTCCTCGCCAATGGCGGCAAGAACCCGGCGACTGGCCATTCCGTGGTGTCGGCCGAGCGCGCACGCCGGATCGGCGCGATGATGCTGACCTGCGGCCACTATGACGGCTCAGGCGATTTCGCCTTTCGCGTCGGCATCCCGGGCAAGAGCGGCGTCGGCGGCGGCATTTTAGCGATCGTGCCGGGCGTGGCGTCGCTTGCCGTCTGGTCGCCCGGCCTCAACGCCAACGGCAATTCCAGGCTGGGGTCGATTGCGCTGGAAAGGCTGGCGAAGATGATGAACTGGTCGGTTTTCGCGCCATAGAGATTTGGGGGCGCCATAGAGATTGGCCCGCTTCAGCCAAGTAAAATCCCGCGCTGTCGACAGGACAGCGCGGGATTTTTTTGGTCAGAAGATCAGGCTAAACTACTGAAAAGCTTAGAAAAAGCCTTTCCGCTGCCACCAGCCGGCACGCTTCGGCTTCTCCTCGGTCTTTTCCTCTTCGGCAACAGTCGAGGACACGATCGGCTCAACCGGAGCATCGACCGGTACGGGCTTGCGTCGCGACGGGCGGACCTTTGGTTTCTCGTCGACGGCGGCCACGGCTGTTTCCTCCGAAACAGCTGCGGGAGCCTCGGCAGAAATTTCCGGCTCGGCTACCGGCGTCTCGGCAACGACGTCCGCCGCAGCCTTCTTCGGTTTGGCGGCGCGACGCGGCTTCTTCGGCTTTTCGGCGCTTGGCATGTCGTCATTGGCCGGAGCAAGGTCGACAGGCTCTTCGACCGGCGTTGCTTCGACCGGCGTTGCTGCTGCCGGTTCGCCGGAGACGGCTACGTCCTCCAAGACCTCGGGACGGTCAGCCGACTCGGCAGAGCCTGCATCGACCTCGCCTTCGCCGTCTTCACGGCGATTGCGTTTGCCGCCGCGCTTGCCGCGCCGACGCTTTTTGCCCAGACCTTCATCAGGCTCCCGACCTTCAGGCTCTTGCCCGTCATCCGACGCTTCCACCGCCTCGGTGACGCCGACCTGGTCCTCGTGGTCTGCTTCGGCGCCTTCATCGCTTGCGGCTTCGGAGACGCCATCGGCAGTGGCCGAGATGGACGCGCCTTCCACGGGGGCGCCATGCTCGCGGTCGCGATCCTTGCCGCCGCGCCGTCTGCGGCGCTTGCGGCGCTTGCGGTCGCGGCCTTCGCCCTCCTCGCTGGGCCTTGGCTGCTGCGGCTGCTGCGCCTGGCGCGGTTGTTCCGCCGGTGCAACGACCTCGTCTTCCTCCTCCTCGATGACGATTTCGTCGGCGGGCTCTTCCGGCTCGACATAGGCGGGCAAGGTCCGCACCTCGACGAAGCCTTCAGGCTTTTCGGCCAGCGCGCCGCGGAAGATCGCATAGTGCTGGGCGCCGACCGTATCGTCGGCCTCGACTGTGATGGTCAGGCCGAAGCGGTTTTCGAGCTCCACCAGCGTGCCGCGCTTGTGGTTGAGCACATAGAGCGCGGTCGCCGCCGGCGTCCGCACCGTGATGTGGCTGCGCGAATCCTTGAGCAGGAATTCCTCGATCGCCCGCACCACCATCAGCGCGACGGACGAATCGGACCGCACATGGCCGGTGCCGCCGCAATGCGGGCAAGGCTTCATCGTCGATTCCAGCACGCTGGCGCGGATGCGCTGGCGCGACATCTCCATCAGGCCGAAATGCGAGATGCGGCCGACCTGGATGCGGGCGCGATCGTTCTTGAGGTGATCCTTCAGCCGCTTCTCGACGGAGCGGTTGTTGCGGTTCTCCTCCATGTCGATGAAGTCGATGACGATCAGGCCGGCGAGATCGCGCAGCCTCAGCTGCCGTGCGACCTCCTCGGCCGCTTCCAGATTGGTGTGAAGCGCTGTGTCCTCGATCGAGTGCTCCTTGGTGGAGCGGCCCGAATTGACGTCGATGGCGACCAGCGCTTCGGTCTGGTTGATGATGATGTAGCCGCCGCTCTTCAGCGTCACCTGCGGCTGCAGCATGCGGTCGAGCTGCGCCTCGATGCCGTTGCGCACGAAGATCGGCGTCGTGTCGCGGAACGGCTGCACGACCTTGGCGTGGCTGGGCATCAGCATGCGCATGAAATCCTTGGCCTCGCGATAACCCTCTTCGCCGGAGACCAGGATCTCGTCGATGTCCTTGTTGTAGAGGTCGCGCACCGAGCGCTTGATCAGGCTGCCTTCCTCGTAGACGAGGGCAGGGGCCGTCGACTGCAGCGTCAGGTTGCGGACGTTTTCCCAAAGCCGCATCAGATATTCGTAGTCGCGCTTGATCTCGGCCTTGGTGCGGCTTTCGCCGGCCGTGCGCAGGATGACGCCCATGCCCTGCGGCACTTCGAGATCGGCGACGACCTCCTTCAGCCGCTTGCGGTCCTGTGCGTTGGTGATCTTGCGCGAGATGCCGCCGCCGCGCGCCGTGTTCGGCATCAGCACCGAATAGCGGCCGGCAAGCGACAGGTAGGTGGTGAGCGCCGCGCCCTTGTTGCCGCGCTCTTCCTTGACGACCTGCACCAGAAGGATCTGCCGGCGCTTGATCACTTCCTGGATCTTGTACTGGCGGCGCACCGGCTTGCGGCGGTTGCGCGCTTCTTCCAGCGCATCCTCGGCGCCGACCGATTCGACCTCATGGTCATCCGGATGCGATGACTGCACCTCTTCCAGCATGCCGCGATCATTGTCGGTGGAGGTGGCTTCGCCGGCCGCATCAGCCTGCGGCACGGCTTCGGAAATCACATCCGATTCGATGCTGGCGGCGATGGAATTCGGACCGCCTTCGGAAGGCCCAGTTTCGTCACCGCCAGTTTCGTCACGGCCATGGCCAGTCTCGTCACGGCTCGTCTCATCAGGACTTGCCTCGCTATGACTGGCGACAGCCTCGCCATGTTCCGAAGCAGCGGACGGCGTGTCGACTTTTTCTGAGGCATCGACGTTCTGCGCGACCGCATCCTCGCCGTGTTCGCCGCCCTCATTGGAACGGCTGTCATTGGACTCATTGGAGACGCTGTTGTTGGACCCGCTGTCGCTGGACCCGCTGTCGCTGGAATCGCCAGAATCGTCCGAATCGGCCGCACCTGCATCACGCTTGTGCTCGCCTCGGTCGCGGCTCTTGCCGCCGCGGCGGCGTCCGCGCCGGCCGCGATCACGGTTCTGGCGATCGTCGCCATCGCCGTCCTCATCGTCCTCGTCTTCAGCCTCCTGCGCTTCCGCGCGCAGCAGCGCCTGACGGTCGGCGACCGGAATCTGGTAGTAGTCGGGATGAATTTCACTGAAGGCGAGGAAACCGTGACGGTTGCCGCCATATTCGACAAAGGCTGCCTGAAGCGAGGGTTCGACGCGGGTTACGCGGGCGAGGTAGATATTTCCTTTGAGCTGCTTCTTGTCCTGGGATTCAAAGTCGAATTCTTCAATACGGTTACCGCGAACGACGACAACTCGTGTTTCCTCCGGGTGGGAGGCGTCTATCAGCATTTTGTTGGGCATTATTTCGTTTCCCCCCGGCAGCCGTCAGCCGCAGCTTGCGGGGCAAAGCCCGCCGCTGTGAATGTGGATGAACATGGGTGCCGGGCAATTGAATGTCCGCCGGCCGCTGCCTGAGCGCCATGGCGGTGCCGCCCGCAGCCATAATGGCGCGGTTTGCTGCGGACCTTTCCATGATTGCGCTTGAAGCCATCGTAACCAGCAGAACCTTTTTGAACCAAAGCCCGGGAAAACCGGACCAGCTTGTTTGCTCGTACAGAGCCGGCGCGGGACAATCCCGGCCGTTTTCCTCACGCAGGCGCTTCCCCCGCCACGGGCTTACACCTGCGAAATTCGTCGCGATCACCTGTTGCCTTTTTCGCCTGACGCGAAAGGAGCCGTCGTTCATCTCACCTGTAGCAGGAAGCTGCGGAGAAGGACGGTTCCAGGATTGCAGTGATCCAGCATCGCTTTTATGATTTGGCGGGTTGGAAGGCAACCCCGATTTCCGATGCCGGCAAAATGCAGTTCCGCAACGGAAGCACGGCTTTAAGCGTTGCGTGAAAAGGCTTGGTTAACCTTCTCTGGTTACGAACCGTTAATCGAGTTCGCGGCCTGACCGACGTTTCGACAAGACGACGACACTCCGACAAGCAAGATTGGCCGACAACAGGATCGGGCGCCTCACGCCAAACCGGAGCGACTGGAAGAGATGGCACTGGCAGTCTTCACGCACATGAGTGGTCGCGCCGGAGGCATTTTTTTCTACGCCGCCCGCTTCCACGCCGCTTGTCTGCTGTTGCTGGTTGTCGCTTGCCTGGCTCTTTCGCCAGTCTCCTTTGCCGCCGACGCGCCGCTGGCAGTGACGAGCTACAAAATGGCGGGTGACGCCACCAAGATGCGCATCGTCATGAATTTCGATCGTGAGCCCGACGTCAAATGGTTCCTGCTGCGCGGCCCCCACCGTCTGGTCGTCGACCTGCCAAGCACGAGATTCGCCATCAAATCCAAGGATGTGAAGGCGCGCGGCCTGGTCAGGAGCGTGCGGTACGGCGATCTCGGCGAGGGGGTGTCGCGGCTGATTCTCACTGGCAAGGGCCCGTTCGCCGTCGACAAGTTCGACGTGCTCAAGAATGATGACGGCAACGGCTACCGCATCGCCATCGACATGTCGGCGGCGTCCGTGCGGGAGTTCGACGCCGCTCTTGCCAATCAGGCGTTGACCACCGGCTCGACGGTCTCCTCCGACAAGGGCGGCAGGGTCGGCACCGGCCCGGTCTCCAATCCAGGCCATCGCTTCACCGTCGTCATCGATCCAGGCCATGGCGGCATCGACGGCGGCGCCGAGGGCATGAACGGCACGGTCGAGAAGAACGTCACGCTCGCATTCGCCACCGAATTGCGGGACAAACTCGCCGCAGTCGGCAAATACGACGTGTTCATGACGCGCGAGACGGACCAATTCCTGCGGCTGGACGACCGCGTGCGCATTGCCCGCCAGCACGAGGCCGATCTGCTCATTTCGATCCACGCCGACACGATCAGGGTCAAGGGCCTCCGCGGCGCGACCGTCTACACCGTCTCCGACAAGGCTTCCGATCCCGAAGCGCAGGCGCTCGCCGACCGTGAAAACCTTTCCGACCAATTCGCCGGCATGGAAATCAAGGACGACAACAAGGAAGTAACCGACATCCTGATCGACCTGATTCGCCGCGAGACGCACAGTTTCTCGATGAGTTTCGCCCAAACGCTGGTCGGCCAGCTTTCCACCAGCGTCGGCCTCATCAACAATCCGCAGCGTTCGGCCAGCTTCAAGGTGTTGAAGGCGCCGGATGTTCCCTCCGTGCTGGTCGAACTCGGCTATCTGTCGAACGCCAAGGACGAGGCGCAACTGCTCAGCGCCGATTGGCGCAGCAAGGCGGCCCAGAGCATAACCAATGCCATCGCCCTGTTCGCTTCAGCCAAGGCCGGAGCCGGAACCGGAGGCTGAGATGCCAGCCCTCGCCACAACCAGAGGCAGCGTTGCACGACGACAACACTTTGCACTTATATTTTCGCCATTCGAAGCCGAAATTCCAGGCTGCCGCATTTTGCCCACATGGTGGCGACATGGATTTTCGATTACCGGTCGGGATCGTCTCGAAAGCTTGCGCGAAAGGCGGCTTCGTTTAGGCAATTCCCGAACCAAGGACTGGAGCGGGCATGATTCGTCTTATTGGCTATTTCTTCGGCATCGGCACCGCGCTGGCCCTTTTGGTCGCGGCCGGCGTGGCGATCTATATCAGCCATTTGTCGAAGGATTTGCCCGATTACGAGGTCCTGGCCAAGTATGAACCGCCGGTGACGACCCGCATCCATGCGTCCGACGGTGCGCTGATGGCCGAATATGCGCGCGAGCGGCGCCTGTATTTGCCGATCCAGGCGGTGCCGGATCGTGTCAAGGCGGCCTTCCTGTCTGCCGAGGACAAAAACTTCTACAATCACCCCGGCATCGATATGACCGGCCTTGGCCGCGCAGTCATGGTCAATCTGCAGAATGCTGGCTCGGGCAAGCGCCAGGTCGGCGCCTCGACGATCACCCAGCAGGTGGCGAAAAACTTCCTGTTGTCCTCGGACCAGACCTACGAGCGCAAAATCAAGGAGATGATCCTCGCCTTCCGCATCGAGCAGGCCTATTCGAAGGACCGCATCCTCGAGCTCTACCTCAACGAGATTTTCTTCGGGCTTGGCGCTTATGGCGTCGCCGGCGCAGCGCTCACTTATTTCGACAAGGCGGTGAATGAACTCACCGTGGCGGAGGCGGCCTATCTGGCGGCTTTGCCGAAGGGCCCCTCCAACTATCACCCATTCAAATATGCCGACCGCGCCATCGAGCGCCGCAACTGGGTGATCGACCAGATGGTCGGCAACGGCTACGTCACGCAAGAGGAAGGCGCCAAGGCCAAGGCCGAGCCGCTCGGCGTCAAGCCACGCCGCTCCGGCACCTATCTGTTCGCCGGCGAATATTTCACCGAGGAGGTGCGTCGCCAGATCAGCGCGCGCTACGGCGAGAATGCGCTCTACGAGGGCGGCCTGTCCGTCCGTACGACGCTCGATCCCAAGATGCAGCTCATCGCCCGCAAAGCCATGCAGAACGGCCTGATGAAGTTCGATACGCTGCGCGGCTATCGTGGGCCGGTGAAGACCATCGACCCGTCCGGCGACTGGGGCGTGCCTTTGAGCGAAGTCAAGGGACTGGACGACGTGCCCGAATGGTCGCTCGCCGTCGTGCTCGACAGCTCGGAGAGCGGTCTGTCGATCGGCCTTCGGCCGACCCGGCAGATCTCGGGCGAACTTGTCAAGGATCGCGTCGAAGGCACCGTCAGCCGCGAGGACATGAGCTTCGCCATGCGTCATGTGGTCGGCGGCAAGACCGTCAAGGCCAAATCGCCGGCGGACGTGCTGAAGCCTGGCGACGTCATCTTCGTGCAGAAGAAAGAAGGTACGGATGGGACCTATATCTTGCGCCAAGCCCCCGAAGTGGAGGGCGGCCTGATCGCCATGGATCCGCATACCGGGCGCGTTCTGGCCATGGTCGGCGGGTTCTCCTATTCGCTATCCGAATTCAACCGTACCACCCAGGCCATGCGGCAGCCGGGTTCGTCGTTCAAGCCGATCGTCTATGCGGCCGCTCTCGACAATGGCTATACGCCGGCTTCGGTTATCATGGATGGCCCGATCACCATCAAGAGCGGCAACACGACCTGGACGCCGAAAAACTACGATGGAAGGACTGCGGGCCCGGCGACCTTGCGGTCCGGCATCGAGAGGTCGCGCAATCTGATGACTGTGCGCCTGGCCAACGACATGGGCATGAAGCTGGTCGCCGAATATGCCGAGCGCTTCGGCGTCTATGATCGACTGGCGCCGTATCTGCCGATGGCGCTCGGGTCGGGCGAGACCACAGTGATGCGCATGGTATCGGCTTATTCGATCATGGCCAACGGCGGCAAGTCGATCAAGCCGACGCTGATCGACCGGATCCAGGATCGCTACGGCAAGACGGTCTACAGGCAGGACGAACGCGGCTGCGAAAATTGCAATGCGGCCGAATGGCAGAACCAGCCTGAGCCGGAACTGGTCGACAATTCCGAGCAGGTGCTCGATCCGATGACCGCTTATCAGATCACTTCGATGATGGAGGGCGTCGTCGAGCGCGGTACCGGCGCTACCGTCGCCGAACTCGGCCGCCACATCGCCGGCAAGACCGGAACGACAAACGACGAGAAGGATACCTGGTTCATCGGCTACACGCCCAACCTCGTTGTCGGACTTTATATGGGCTATGATCAGCCGAAAGGTCTTGGCAAGGGCGCGACCGGCGGCGGCCTTGCTGCGCCGATCTTCAAGGACTTCATGCGCGTGGCGCTGGACGGCACGCCCAATGTCGATTTCCAGGTTCCCGAAGGCATGAAGCTGATCGCCATCAATCGCAAAACCGGCATGCGGGCCAACCCGGACGACGCCGGCGCCTTTATCGAAGCCTTCAAGCCGGGCACCGGCCCCGCCGACAGCTATTGGGTGATCGGCATGGGTGAGGACGGCTCCAACGCCTCCGGCGGCGCGCTGTCGCCACAGGCCAACCAGGCCATCCAGTCCGGCGGCGGCGGGCTCTACTGACATAGGATTGGGTATTTGGGCCGGCTTTCGAGCCGGCCCATTTCGCTTTACAGGCGGCGGTGCCGTCCCTATGTATCGCGCCAACCCAAGCTCTGCTAAAGCGACAGGGCACCATTTCAGCACAGGACAGAACGGCCAGCCATGCGCGCGGAAACGCAGAATATTGTCGACGAAATCAGGCAGGCGATAACCCTGCTGAGGAGGCATCTTTGACTGGGATCAAGCCATAAAGCGGCTTGAATACCTGAATGTGCGTGCCGAGGATTCGAGCCTCTGGAACGAGCCGCTGGAGGCTCAGAAGCTGATGCGTGAGCGTCAGGGCCTCGAGGAAGGCATCGCCGCGGTCAAAGGCCTCACCCAGGCGCTGGAAGACAATATCGGCTTGATCGAGCTTGGCGAGGAAGAGGGCGATGAGGGCGTCGTCGCCGAGGCGGAAGCGGCGATCCGCTCGATGCGCGGCGAAGCAAAGGCCCGCCAGATCGAGACGCTGCTTTCGGGCGAGGCGGACGCCAACGACAGCTATCTCGAAATCCATGCCGGCGCCGGCGGCACCGAAAGCCAGGACTGGGCCTCGATGCTCCTGCGCATGTACACGCGTTGGGCCGAGCGGCGCCGCTTCAAGGTCGAGGTGCTGGAAGTGCATGACGGCGAAGAGGCCGGCATCAAGTCCGCCACGCTGCTGATCAAGGGCCACAACGCTTATGGTTGGCTGAAGACGGAATCCGGCGTTCACCGTCTCGTGCGTATTTCGCCCTATGACAGCAATGCGCGCCGTCACACCTCCTTCGCCAGCGTCTGGGTCTATCCCGTGATCGACGATACGATCGAGATCGACGTTTCCGAATCGGATGTCCGCATCGACACCTATCGTTCGTCCGGATCAGGCGGCCAGCACGTCAACACCACCGATTCAGCGGTCCGCATCACCCATCTCGCCACCGGCATCGCGGTCGCCTGCCAGGCTGAGCGCTCCCAGCACAAGAACAAGGCGAAGGCCTGGGAGATGCTGCGTTCGCGGCTCTACGAGGAAGAACTGAAGAAGCGCGAGGCGGTGGCCAACGCCACCGAAGCGTCGAAGAGCGATATCGGCTGGGGCCATCAGATCCGCTCCTACGTTCTGCAGCCTTATCAGTTGGTGAAGGATCTGCGCACGGGCGTCGAGAGCACAAGCCCGTCGAGCGTGCTGGACGGCGACCTCGACGATTTCATGGAGGCCTCGCTGTCGCAGCGCATCGAGGGCGGCGCCGGCGAAGTGGTGGCCGATATCGACTGAAGCTTCTACGCCCCAAGCAGCAGGAACATCACGCTAGAGTAACAGGCTCTTCACTGTAATTGAGCGGCTGCTTTATGGCTTTGTTTTTTCATCGAATTTTCGACAATTACTTCTACCTCCGGGTTCATTGTTGCAGGCCTGCCGTCGCCTGGCCCGGAACCACCGCGAGCTGATTCTCGTTATCCGCGCGATCCCACTGCCGGGGTTGATGAAGTCACTCTCGTCAGCCCCGGCAGGCTGGTTCCGGCTGCAGATGTCGGCGCTCGGTTGCACAGCAATTTCTTGCGCCAGCAAAGGAATCAGCCCAGCATCCGAACGCTGGGGGAAAAAGCATTTATGGCCGGACGCGGCGTATTTGCGACCTGACGAGCCGGCCACTGGGAAGATACGTTCCAAGAACGGGCAAGCGAAACGCTTGATAACTCGGTGATAGGAATTGCGCCCATGCCTGCTTCCACAACCCGACTGGCCTCAGCCGTCAAGACGGCGCGCCGCCTCCTGAATTCGATCATTGCGGTGGTGGCTCTGACGGCCGCCGTCACTACATTTGCAGCCTCCGCCTTGGCGCACGACGCCACGCCGACTGCAGCGAAGCCGCAAGGCTGGAGTTACCCATTCTCCTGTTGTTCTGGCTACGATTGCCGCGCGGTCTCGCAGACGTCGATCAGCGAGCGTCCGGAGGGCTATGTCATCAAGGGAACAGGCGAGGTCGTGGGCTACAGCGATGCACGGATCAAGAATTCGCCCGACGGCGAATATCACTGGTGTTCGGTCGCCGGCGCCAATGACGGAAAGACCATCTGCCTGTTCGTGCCACCGTCGTCGTTTTGATGCATGTCGCCCAAAAGCTTGCTCCGAGAGCCATGGCCTGACCCGAGGCTGCGCAGCGGTTTGGGATAACGACATGCATCAACAAGATTGAAGCGCGCCACGCGTCCGACGCAGGCACGCCGAGTCTGCCGACAGACGGTTGTCAACAGCGCCTCTTTATGTTGCCTTACCGCGCTGGCGGGAAGCAATCGCGAGGGAGGCGTTATGACCATAAAGGCAAGCTGCCACTGCAGGGCGACGACGTTCGAGGTTTCGGAAGCGCCGCTAACCGTGACGCAATGCACCTGCTCCTTCTGCTCGAAACGCGGCTCGTTGTGGGCCTATTACGTCCCGTCGCAATTCAAGCTCACCAGCCCGCTCAAGAATGTTTCTTTCTATCGATGGGGCTCGAAAACGGTAAAACATGGTTTCTGCGCCACCTGCGGCTGCGGCACCTTCACCGAAACGCCGGACTGGTCGACCGGCAAGCCGGATTTCGACAATCCGAAAATCAGCGTGAATTCGCGCCTGTTCGACGATTTCGACCTCGATCAGGTCGAGGTCGTCGTCATCGACGGCAAGAATCTCTGGTAGCCGACAGTCTCTGCCGGCCGATCGGAATTGCGCAAAATAGCGGCGGTTGAATTGACCGGGAAAAGCCACAGCCAGCCGCTTTTCCCGTTCCATTTTTCGCCGCATTTCATGTTACAAGCATAGAGCGACGTGCGTCCACTTGGACGCACAAGGGATGCGGCGCGCCACTGGTGGGACCGCGGACTGGAGAGGGACTACCTGATGAAAAAGACTGTGCTCGTCGCCGTGGCGACGGCTGTGCTCGTGAGTGCCTGCACCACAACCGATCCGTATACCGGACAACAGAAAGTCTCCAACACTGCGGCCGGCGCCGGCATCGGCGCGCTGGCGGGTGCGGGGCTCGGCCTGCTCGCCGGCGGCAACGATCGCCGCAATGCGCTGATCGGCGCTGGCGTCGGCGCTCTCGCTGGCGGCGCCATCGGCGCCACGATGGACCAGAACGAGGCCGAACTGCGCCGGCAGCTTCAGGGTTCCGGCGTCAGCGTCACCCGCAGCGGCGACCAGATCATCCTCAACATGCCCTCCGACATCACCTTCAACGTCGACCAGGACGCGGTGAAGCCCGGCTTCTATCAAGTGCTGAATTCGGTCGCGCTTGTGCTGAACAAGTTCCGCCAGACCACCGTCGACGTGTTCGGCCACACCGACTCGACCGGTGGCGACGAACACAATTTCGACCTGTCGCAGCGCCGCGCGCTGGCGGTCGCCAATTATCTGTCCGGGCAGGGCGTCGATACCCGCCGCTTCGCCGTCACCGGCTTCGGCAAGACGCGTCCGATCGCCTCCAACGCGTCGGCCGCCGGCCGCGCCCAGAACCGCCGCGTCGAGATCCAGCTCTCGCCGCTCACCTGAGCAAGACCAACAAGAAGACGGCTTTGCACATGAAAACGGCCCCGCAAGGGCCGTTTTTGCTGGTCCTTGCTGTGATGTGATCAGCCCAATTTCTGCTGTTAGCCCTTGCCGACGATGCGCATGAACGCGGGCATGTCGTCACCGAATCCGACGGTCCCATCGTTGTCTTCCTGGCGATGGCGGGCCGGGCGATTGCCGTCGCGCTGCGGCCTGGTGTCGCCACGTTCCGGCGCGCGCTGTTCGTTGCGATGGCGATCGGGCGAAGTCTTCCGTTCGGGGGAAGATTGGCGTTCGGGTGAAGCTTGGCGTTCGGGGGAAGCTTGGCGCTCGGTGTTTTCCGAGCGGATCGCTTCCTTGCGCGCGCGCCGCTCACCGGCATCGGCGACCGCGGTCTCGGCCGCCACCGGCTGTTCCTCGCGCGCCGCATCCGGTGCTGCAGCTTCGCTTTGCTTGGCGTGGCGTTCGCGTGGTCTGCGTTCGCCCCTCTCCTTGCCATCGTCCTTGCGGCCGGCGCGGCGCGGGGCGCCGCGGCCACGGCGGGGAGCATCGTCCTCTCCGCTCTCGCTGGCGACGACCGTCGACAGATCGCCGTCATGCCACTCGATCTTGTTGCCGATCAGCCGTTCGATCGCATCGATGTATTTGGTGTCGGACTTGGTGGCGATGGTGAAGGATTTGCCCGAGCGGCCGGCGCGGCCGGTGCGGCCGATGCGGTGGACATAGTCCTCGGCATGGATCGGCACGTCGTAATTGAAGACGTGGCTGACATCGGGGATGTCGAGGCCGCGCGCCGCGACGTCCGACGCAACGAGGTAGCGCAGTTTGCCGTCACGGAAATTGGCCAGCATCTGCATGCGCGCGCGCTGGTCCATGTCGCCATGCAGCGCGCCGGCGTCGAAATCATGTTTCAGCAGCGAGCGGAAAAGCTCCGAGACCTCGATCTTGCGGTTGCAGAAGATGATGGCGTTCTTCAGCTCCGCATCCTCGGCCTTTATCAGATTGCGCAGCGTCTCGCGCTTGTCCCAGGGTTTCGAGCCGGATTTCACCAGCCGCTGGATGATGTTGGTCGCGGCGGACGCGGCCTTCGAAACCTCGACGCGCACCGGCGCGTGCAGGAATTTCTCGGTGAGCTTGGTGATCTCAGGCGGCATCGTCGCCGAGAAGAACAGCGTCTGCCTGGTGAACGGGATCATCTCGCAGATGCGCTCGATGTCGGGAATGAAGCCCATGTCGAGCATGCGGTCGGCCTCATCGATGACCAGGATCTCGACGCCGTTGAGCAGAAGCTTTCCGCGCTCGCGATGGTCGAGCAGGCGGCCTGGCGTCGCGATCAGCACGTCGGCGCCGCGCTCCAGCTTCTTGTCCTGCTCGTCGAAGGACACGCCGCCGATCAGCAGCGCGATGTTGAGCTTGTGGTTCTTGCCGTATCTGATGAAGTTCTCTTCAACCTGCGCGGCAAGCTCGCGCGTTGGCTCGAGGATCAGCGTGCGCGGCATGCGGGCGCGCGCCCGGCCTTTTTCGAGGCGGGTCAGCATCGGCAGCACGAACGAGGCCGTCTTGCCGGTGCCGGTCTGGGCGATGCCCAAAATATCCTTGCCGAGCAAGGCGTGCGGAATGGCGCCGGACTGGATCGGTGTCGGTTCTGTGTAACCGGCGTCGGTAACTGCGGAAAGGACCTTCGGCGACAGGCCGAGGTCTGCGAAGGTCAACACGTCTTGAGCGATCTGGGTGTCTGAGGACAAGTTTGGCTGTCTTTGGCTGGTTCGGGGGCGCAACGCAAGCGGTCGCGGCAAGCGCCACGCGCCTGCAAGATTGGTATTGCAGGTAGGCGCAAGCCCACGATTTGTCAACACAAACAGGCGGGGGACGGCACGATTGTGAAGTCGTAACCTTAATCGCGATGCTTAATCGAACTGCTGTCGCTGCGCCGGCTCAATAGCGGAACTGTTCGGCGAGAATGCGCTCGTTCCACGAGTGGCTCGGATCGAACAGCAGCGTCGCCGTTACCGTTGGCGATTCCTGCACCGTAACCGAGGTTACGGCCTTCACCTCGGTGTGGTCGGCGGCGGCGTTCACCGGCCGCTTTTCCGGCTCCAGGATGTCGAAACGAACGGTCGCCTTGTTGGAGAGCAGCGCGCCGCGCCAGCGGCGCGGGCGGAACGGACTGACCGGGGTCAGCGCCAGCAGCGGCGCGTCGAGCGGCAGGATCGGTCCGTGCGCGGAGAGGTTGTAGGCGGTCGAGCCGGCCGGCGTCGCGACCATCACACCGTCGCAGTTCAATTCCTCCAGCCGCACTTGCCCGTCCACGGTGATACGGATCTTGGCCGTCTGGTAGGACTGGCGCCACAGCGCAACCTCGTTGATCGCCAACGCCGATATTGTTTCGCCCTCAGCCGTGACCGCCTGCATCTCCAGTGGACGGATCGTTTCGGCAACGGCCGCAGCGATGCGCCCGGTCAAACCGCTGGCGCGATATTCGTTCATCAGGAAACCGATGGTGCCACGGTTCATGCCGTAGACTTTTTTCCCCGTGCTCATCGTGTCGCGCAAGGTCTGCAACAGGAAGCCGTCGCCGCCGAGGGCGACGATGATCTCTGCATCCTCGATGGGTGCCTGGCCATAGCGCGCCGAAAGGCTCTCCAGCGCCGCCTTGGCGTCGGCGGTGTCGGACGAGACGAAGGCGAAGCGGCTGGCGGCTTTGTTCATGGCTCCCCAATGGCGAGTGTTGATGGCGACCGGTCGGTGGCGACCGGTTGCTTGGGCCGCGCCAGCGCCGGGTTAGCATGGGCGGGCAGATCTGCAAAGCAAGACATCTGGCGCCGCTTGACACAGCGCCGGGAGCAGCCGCCGGCCTGCTGCTCGCGCATCGTGTCGAGTGACAAGCGAATGTGATGGTTAAGACGGGAATTAAACTCTCGTAAAGCCGGATCGACCATGTTAGCCGGCAGTGGATGGGCGGCGTGGGGGCCAGCTAGTCGGACCGATTTATTGCCGGTAACACGCCTGATTGTCATCGTCTTGATGCTGGGAAGTTTTGCTCTTGCCTTTGCCCAACTGGTGCGCCAGTCGGAACAGACGAGTTTGAGACCCCAACCAACGGCTTCACGCTGCGGCGATGCCGCCGGCACGCCGTGCCCGCAACGGGCGTTGTGAATTCGCCAGGCATTTCCCGCGATCCACAGGCCGGTGCTTAGCGCGCCTGCAGCAGATGGCAGCCGGCCTGCCGCTTTAGTGCGAGATACTCGTCGATAAGCTGGCGGTAGCGCACCTTGCCGAAGCTCGGGAAGTGCCCGCCATGCACGACCGTAACATCGAGCTCGCGCATCCGCAGCAGCGTCTCGACATAGTCGTCGACAGCGGAATGATAGACATCGTCGATCAGCGGGCCGTCATAGACGATGTCGCCGGAAAGCAGGATACCGGTCTTCCTCTCGTAGAGCGCGATGCCGCCGGGTGAATGGCCCGGCGTGTGGATCACCTCGAAGGCACGGTCGCCGAGATCGACGAAATCACCCTCTCCGAGCAGACGATCGGCCGGCGCCGGCTGGATCCGGTAGCGCGTGGCATCCCAGCCCAGCGGCATTCCGTCGAACATGGCGTCGGTCGCGTAGCGGTCGGCGACCGTCCATTCATTGCGCGGATCAGCGAGGATTTCTGCTTCGGCCGCATGCACGCAGCGGTCCGGGAATTCGTGATGGCAGCCGATATGATCGAAATGCGTGTGGCTGGCCACGCAAACGAGTTTTCGCTCCGTCACCAGCGGGACGTGGCGCCGCAGGCTGAAATGGCCGAGGCCGGTGTCGAACAGAAGATCGCGATCGCGGCCGCGCACATGCCAGATGTTGCAGCGGAAGAACGGCTTGATCCACGGCTCGTGGATCAGCGTCACGCCATCGCCCATACGGACGGCTTCATACCAATTCGCAGCGTCGACAACCGGAAGCGTGCCCATGGCTCAGCCCGCCAGAAGGATGACATCGCCAGCCTCGCACGAAACCGCAGAGAAGTCGCCCGGCTGGACGACCGTTGCTGCGGGAACCCTGGCGATGAAGTGCAGCGCCGGGTCTTTCTCGGAGACAGCCAGCACGCGCTTGAAGCTGCCCTGAAACACCACGTCGCTCACCTTGGCCGTGCCGAGCCTTACCGCGCCGCCTGTCGCGCCGAGGACAAGGTGCTCCGGACGGACGGCGAGGGCGACAGAAGCGCCAGCAGGCACTGTACCGGGCAGCGAAAGCGGTCCGACCTGCGTCGCGACAGTGATTGTTCCGTCCTTCGCCGCCGTCACCGTCCCCGATATCAGCGTGCTTTCGCCCATGAAGGTTGCGGAAAAGCGCGTCGCCGGCCGCGCATAGACGCGCTCCGGCGGACCTTCGTCCTCGATGCGCCCGTCATTCATCACCACGCAATGGTCGGCAAGGGCCATCGCCTCTTCCTGGTCGTGGGTGACATGGATGAAGGCGGTGCCGACGCGTTTCTGGATCGCTTTCAACTCGTCCTGCATCTGCCGGCGCAATTTTAGGTCGAGCGCGCCGAGCGGTTCGTCGAGCAGCAGCACCGCAGGCTCGACGACAAGGGCGCGGGCCAGCGCGACGCGCTGCCGCTGGCCGCCGGAAAGCTGGTGCGGCTTCTTGTCGAAGGCGGTGGCCAGCCCGACCAGCGCCAGCGCCTCGCGCGCCCGGGCGGTCCGTGTAGCGGCATCGACGCCTTGCATGCGCAGGCCGAAGCCGACATTGCTGCCGACGCTCATGTGCGGAAACAGCGCATAGTTCTGGAACACCGTCGTCGTCGGGCGCTTCGCCGGCGGCACCGCGGTGCAGTCCTCGCCGCGGATCAGCACCTTGCCTTGGCTCGGCGTGACGAAGCCGCCGAGAATGGATAAAAGCGTCGTCTTGCCGGAGCCCGACGGGCCGAGCAGGATGGTGTAGCTGCCCGGCTCGATTTGCAGCGACACGTTCCTCAGCACGGTGTGCTGGCCGAAGCGATGCGAGACAGCGCGGACATCGACCAGTGGCGCGGTCATGCCGGCTTCCTCCGCAACAGCATCAGTTCAAAAAACACCACCAGCACGATGGAGACGGCGAAGACCAGCGAGCCGACGGCGTTGGTCTTGGGATTGAGGCCCGAGCGCAGCAGGTTCCAGATCTCCACCGGCAGCGTCGTGTCGAAGCGCGTCAGCAGGAACGAGATCACGAATTCGTCCCAGGAGAAGGTCATCGACAGGAAGAAACCGGCAAAGATCGCCGGCGCCATGACAGGCACCGTGATCAGCAGCAGCACCTTCCATTCGGGCGCACCGAGGTCGCGCGCGGCACGCTCGATGTTGATCTGGTGGTCGCCCATCTGGCTGTAGATGATGGCAAAGCAGAGCGGCAGGTTGATCACCACATGGCCGATGCCGGCAGCAAGCAGCGACTTCGGTATGCCGGCCCAGTTGAACAGCACCAGCAGCCCCATGCCGATGATGAGATAGCTCACGGTCAGCGGCAGCGTGATCAGCCCGCGCAGCAGGGCCGACCCCGGCAGGACGAAACGCGCAAAACCCCAGGCTGAGAGGAAACCGAGCGTGACGGCAGCAGCCGAGGAGAGGGCCGCGACTAGAAGCGAATTGACCAGCGCCGAGGTCAGCCGCGTGTCGGCGAGCACGGCGTCGTACCAGCGCAGCGACGGCCCGGTGAAGGGCGGGATCGGAAACGACGTCGCCTGCAGCGAAAACAGCACCAGCACGACCACCGGCAGGAAGATGAAGCCAAAGATGGCGATGGCGTAAAACCAGGAGACGATGCGGACAACGGCGCGCACGGTCAGGCCCGCTCGATCTTGAGCCAGCGGGCGCAGGCGAGATAGGCAATGGTGACGACCGCCATCAGGATGATTGACAGTGCCGAGGCGAGCGGAAAGTCGCCGCGCCGGCCGATCTGCATCATCACCAGCTGCGGCATCAAAAGCTCGTTGTTGCCGCCGAGGATCTGCGGCGTGATGTAGTCGCCGATGCACAGCACGAAGGTGAGGAAGGCGCCGACCATGATGCCGGGCAAAGTCAGCGGCAGGACGACATGCAGGAACGTGCGCACCGGCCCGGCGCCGAGATCGGCGGCTGCCTTGCGGTAGCTCGGGCTGAGCTGCTTCAGATTGGCGAAGATCGTCAGCGTCAAAAGCATGACGAAGAAATGCACGAAGCCGATGACCGTGGCCAGCCGCGTGTTGGCGAGTTGCAGCGGCTCGCTGAACAGGCCGGAGCCGGTCAGCGCGCGATTGATTACGCCGTTCTGCGCCAGCACCAGCAGCCAGGAAAAGGAGCGCACGACATAGGAGGTCCAGAACGGCAGCACCGCCAGCATCAGCGCCAGCCGCTGCCAGCGTTCCGGCACCTGTTCGGCCAGGATCCAGGCGAAGGGGTAGGCGAGCAGCACCGAAATCACTGTGACGATCACGGTGACCTGCAGCGAGTTCACCATCGCCTGCCAATAGGCCGGATTGGTGAAGAACTGGCTGTAGTTGCCGAGCGTAAAGCCGCCGCCGTCATGCGCCGTCAGGCTGGAAAACCCCATGGCGACGAACGGCAGCACGAAGAACAGCAGCGTCCAGCCGAGCGCCGGCGTGACCAGCGCCCAGGGCAGGGCACGGCCCGCCCGAGGCAGGGCGCAGCCCGCCCGGGGCAGGGCACGCCCGCTGTTCGTGGCAGAGTTCACGACCGGCGACCGGTCACTGCGCCTGCAGCATTTCGGTCCAGACGTCCTGCATCTTCTTGTCGAGATCGGCATCCGGCGCCGGGTAGGGCTGGGCGCGGGCGAGGAAATCCGGCTGCTCGTCGAAGCGCAGGATCTTCTTCTGCTCATCGGTCAGAGCCGCCTTGGTATTCGCCGGCATGCCCCAATAGCAGGCAGAGGTGGCAAGCCGCGCCTGGCCTTCAGGGCTCATGATGTACTGGATGAATTTTAGCGCCGTGTCCTTGTTTTTGGAATCCTTGAACATGGCCAGCGACTGCGACCACAGCACAGCACCTTCTCTGGGAATCGAGAAGTCGAGGGCAGGGTTCTCCTTGGCCAGCCCGGCCGTCACCCATTCGCCGCCCCCGACGAGAATGTCGACCTCGCCGGTCGCCAGCGCGGTCTGGCTGGCGGTCACTTCGCCGACCAGCTTGGCATTGGCCTTCATCTTGAGCAGCTCTTCCTTGATGGCCGGAAGGTCGGCTTCGGTGAGCTCGGCGGTCTTCTTGCCGATCGCCAGCGCCGCCATGCCGATGACCGGCAGGTAATAGTCGTAAATGGCGATCTTGCCCTTGTATTTGTCGCCGGTCAGCGCGGCCAGCGACTGCATGTCGGCCGGATCGACCTTGGTCTTGTTGTAGCCGATGGTGTTGTAGCCGAATTTTTCGGTGATGCCGTAGCGCTTGCCGTCGACCACGGTGGAGCTGTCCATCTTCACCTGGGGAAAGAGGTCGGCCAGCGGCAGCTTGTCTTCCGGCAGCGGCTCGAACAGGCCCTTTTCGACGCCGCGCGGTATGTCGATGCTGTCGATCACCATCACGTCCCAGTCGCCGGGCTGCGACTGCTCGACAATGGCCATGCCGGCGCCGGTGCCCTCGAACTCCTTGACATTGACCTTGACGCCATTGGCCTCCTCGAAAGGCGCCAGCAGCGCCGGGTCGGCGTGATCGCACCAGATCAGAGCGTTGAGATCAGCGGCCTGAGTGAGGCTGCCCGTCGCCAGCAACAATGCTGTCGCTGCACACGCGGCGTGAAGATACCTCTTCAGAACGGAAAGCGGCTTCCTGGTCGTTGGGTTCGGGGTGTTTTGATTGATGGTCATCGAGTGTTCTCCCTTGCCTTTCTGGCTTCTGGCAAAAAATTGAACCAATTCTAAAATTGAGTCAATTCTGTTTTTATGGCAGATAGCCGATATGAGCGGATTGCGGGCAAGGCAAAAGGCGGATCGGCATCGCCGCATCATCGAGGCGGCGGCGGCGCTTTTTCGCGACACCGGCTATGAAGGCGCCAAGATCGAGACGATCGCGGCGCAGGCGGAAGTCTCGGTCGGCACGATCTACAACTATTACCAGAACAAGGGCGACATCCTCGGCGCCATCGTCTCGATGGAGGTCAACGAGGTGCTCAATGCCGGGCAGGGCGTCGTCGCCAACCCGCCGGCCAATGTCGGCGATGCGCTCGATACGCTGCTCGGCATCTATATCGAGCATTCGCTGCATTATCTCAGCAAGGAGATGTGGCGGCAGGCGATGGCAATCTCGACACAACTGCCCGACAGCCCGTTCGGCCAGGCTTACACGGCGCTCGACCGGGCGCTGACCGAACAGATCCGCGCGCTGATCGCCCGGCTGCAGGCGATCGGCCTGGTTCGCCGCGATATCGACGGGCAGGCGCTCGGCGAACTGGTGTTCAACAACATGAACATGATGTTCATTGAATTCGTGAAGCGCGACGGGGCGAGGATTGCCGAACTGCGCGCCGCTATACGAAGGCAGAACCGGATTCTGGTGGCGGCGATCGCGGTGTGAAGGGCTCCCGATGGGATTTCTGGTGGCCCGGACGCCGCTAAGCCGCAATCGCGCAGGTTCAATTCCGCTGGTGGGAGCACTTCCGCTGTCGACTACATCGGCGGTGTTCTACCGAGCATGCCTGGGTGGCCGCGCACGTGGAAACGGCACGACGGTCAAGGGCGCCTTACGGAATTCGGCGATGGCTATTTCTTCAATCAGCAAGTCCAGTGCCTCGCTGACGCGCTGGCTCGTTTCATCCATGCCGCAGAGCCGGTTTTGGGCGCACTCCAAGAGCTCGCGCGCTGCAGCGAAGTCGCTTCGCATGACACCACCCGTTGTTCAGCCCACCGCCCGGACATTGTCAGCGCGCGAAATTGAGCGATTGCTAATATACACAGGGGCATTTTAATCGAATGGCATTAATGGCCGGGAGCGGGAGATGCCGGCCGGTCCGCATCCCTGTTGCATCCATTGGTTCTGATGCCCCGGACCGGAGGCATGGGCGCTTTGCTTCGCGAAGCGCGGGGGATTAGTCCTGATACGATCTTGGGCGGCTTAGAAATTCTCTGACGGCAGCGATCTGGCGTCGATGCTCGCGAAGGAAGGCCAGGCTGAAACAGATCGAAAAGGCCAATCCCGAAAAGGCTATCGTTGCCTGCGAGGTCGGATCGGGATCGGGAATCATCAGGAAGCGGAAACCGAACGCCAACGCGAGGGCAGCAAGACCACCATACATGCCGCCGATAAACGGTGCGATCGTGCGTTTCTGCTCCAACGGCGACTCCTATTTTTTCCACTACGGAATACCTGTGGTTCCATTACGGAATACCTTTGGTCTCTGCTCAGGGAATATAAGCGTTGAAGCTGACGTGCTACGGCCCCGGCCTGTGGAAATCGGGGACGAGCAGATTTCGCGCGCCCGTGGGGAGGCCCCATAAGAAGCTTTTGTTTGCTGGTGCCCCCGGACGGAATCGAACCGCCGACCTTCGGTTTACAAAACCTGTCACCAGCCCTAACGAGACTCCACAAAACCGAACATCTTTCTGCTTGAAGCCCTTGCGTTGCCTTTATTTGCGCGCCGTGTTGGCATATGTTGCCATCATTGGGTAACGGGACATAACACGTCACATCCGTTACCCCAATGTTACCCAAGGGGGACGAGATGGCAAGGGCGCTCACCGCAGCATCACTCCTGAAGCTCAAGCCGGACGACAAGCGGCGTGAGATTCCCGACGGTATCTTGAGTGGGCTCTACTTCGTCATCCAGCCCACCGGCCGGAAGTCGTGGGCGGTGCGGTATCGCGCGGCAGGCGCACCTAAGAAGGTGACGCTCGGCAATTCCCTCTTTGGTGATGATGTGGACGCGGCTGGCGCTGAGTTGAGCCGCATGCGCCAAGAGGCCGCGAACATCCTGGAGCGGGTCAGAAGGGGCGAGGATCCCGGTGCAGAGAAGCAAGCCGCCAAGCGTGCGCCGAAGACCGACCCCGACCGCGATCAATTTCTGAGCGTCGTTACCCGCTACCTCAAAGAGTACGCCTCCAAACGCCGGAATTATCCGGAGAAGGCGCGGCTTCTCGGCATGCGGCAGGACGGAGAGGAGTGGAAAACCAACGCCGAGCGCGCCGCTGGCCTGTGGGGATCAAAGCGCATCCACGAAATCACCCGCCGAGACATCCGGGAGCATCTTGAAACGCTCGCCACGACGGCGCCGATCGGTGCCAACAGGACATTCGCCGAGCTCCGCAAATTCTTCAACTGGACCGTCGGCAAAGACATCCTCGACGCCTCACCGATGGCCGATCTTCAGGCGCCGTCCGAAGAGAACGACAGCCGCAACCGTGTCCTGATCCGGCGCAAGGAAGTGCCAGGCTCGAGCGACGACGAGTTGAAGTGGCTGTGGCAGGCGAGCAAAGCCTACGATGAGACGGGGCGAGGGCCGTTCGGCTACCTCCTGCAGCTGCTGATCCTCACCGGCCAGCGGCGCTCGGAGGTCGCCGAGATGACCTGGTCAGAGGTCGACCTCGACGCCCGCGAATGGGTCATCCCGGCAGCGCGATCGAAGAACGGCGAGCCCCATGTAGTTCCGCTCTCCAAGCAGGCGCTCGTGGTTCTCAAGGCCGTGCCCAAGGTCAAAGGGAAGGCTGGCTACGTCTTCACAACGGACGGCGAGCACCCCGTCAGCGGCTTTTCCAGGATGAAACAACGCATCGACAAGCTCATGGCTGCCTGTGCGGCCGAGGCAGAGGTCGAGATAACCGATTGGACGCTGCACGACATACGCCGCACCGCGGCCGCTGGCATGCAGCGCATCGGCATCAAAATGGAGGTCACCGAGAAGGTTCTGAACCACAAGTCGGGATCGTTCCGCGGCATCGCCGGCATCTACCAGGTGCACGACTATGCCGATGAGAAGCGAGCAGCGCTGGACGCTTGGGCGGCGTTCGTGATGACACTCGTCGACAAGAAGAAGGCCACCAACGTCGTCCAGATGAAGCTGGCAAAATGAGCGCGGTTCTAGACCGGTTCAAGCTCCTCTCGCACACGACTTTCGTTCGGCATCTGGACCCCCAAGCACAGGACCACCTGGTCGAGCTAGTTACTCTGGCTCTCGACCGTTTCCTCGATGGATGGCAGGAATTTTACGACGAGGAGAGTTCGCGGTTATCCCGTGTCCTAGAGCATGTCGACCGGGCGCTGGCGGCGGTGCTGGTGAAGGCGTGGTCCTTTCACGATGACGAATTTGCCCCATTCACCGATGAAGCAGGCGCCTACGCTTGGCTACAAGGCGAAGGGCCGAACTCGGACGATCCGGAACCCTATGGGCATTTCGATCGCGAAAATAACTGGACGGTGCGCAGCCTGTGGGACGTCCGGTGCCAGATCGATGCCGAGCTTGGTGACCTTATGGCGTGGGACAAGGCTCGGTGGAAGCACCATTGGAGCCGGCCGCCGGAGACGACATCTCGTCTGCCGGCGAATTTGCAGGAGATGATTTTCGATTTCTGCCAAGTGTGGCACGACGTGGTTGACGACAATCTCGGATTGCCACGCCGCGATCCGAACCCAACCAATCCTCTGCTCCGCTTCGTGGACTATTGCCTTTCCATAGCCCTAGGCGACCAGCGACCAGCGTCTAAAACTGTCCTCCAATTGATTGCCGACCATATACGGCCAGCCATTCATGCCGATGACGGTCGCAGGCGAAAAGAGGGACGGGCTGAGTTCAATGTGGACTCCGAGGTGCCTCCCTCTGACTGGGAAAGTCCACGGTGACGAAGGCATGAATGGTCAATAGATAGTTAGGCACTGTAGCAAAACAGGGCCTAACTTATGGAAAATTCCTACCTCACGGCCAAGCAAGTGCTGGCCCGCTATCACATCACAGACATGACCCTATGGCGCTGGCTGGCCGATCACGCGCTGGCGTTTCCCAAGCCTATGACCGTCAACCGTCGGCGCTACTTCCTGGAAGCCGACATCGTGGCCTGGGAGCGGGCTCGTGCCACGAAAGCCGCATGAACGCCAACGACAACAACGGTGGCCCCGCCTGCCTGCATTCTGGGATCGCACCCAGAAGGCGACCAGTGCAACCACAGGCGCACGGCGGACGCCGCGAAGCATATACTGGATGGTCTCTTCGAGGCGTTGAGGCCTGGCGCCGACGTCCTGATACCAGCTCTCGGCAAAAGCTCTGCCTACCACGGCGGACTGACCAATATCGAAGCCGTGTCAGAGTGATGCGCGCGCTGGCCTTGATGCAGATCGAGGTCACCCGCCAGATATCGGAGATGTACGTCGAAGAGGAAGACCTCGACGTCAACAACGAGGGGGACGCCGCATGACCAACCTCCCCATCGGCGGCACCACCGGCCTATGCCACGAGACCAGCGCGGCGATCGACGAGGCCGCGACATGGCTCGCCACAACACCGCGCCGCCAGCGTGGCAAGCCAGCCGTCCCGCTCTTGCGGGGTCGCTTTGGGCTCACCGCGCAAGAGGCCTGCGAGGCAATCCGCGAGGCGAACCTGATCTGGGCGAGGTCACTGTGACCAGAAATCCGGCTAGGGAACATTTCACCAAACTGATCCGGCAAACGATGAAACAATGGCGCGGACGCGCCGCTGTCTTGGAAAAGGATGCTGCGTGAGACGCCGTGATTTGCGCGAATTTCAAGCAAGGAAATTTCTGATGGAGCGCGGTTGCGCCTCGGCCTTCGATCTTGGTACGGCCGCCGTTGCTGGTGAACCCAAACTCCATGCGAAGGCGCGGGCTGGCATCGGCTTGGCGCTTGGGGTGCATTTTGTCCAACTAGGCATCGCGCAAGTAACCCGGTTCAACCAATTCGAATGGGTGCCGTCGACCTAGTGCACCTGAACTACAGCCCTCCGACAGGCCACGAAGCGGGAACATGACCGCCCACGGGCCGCTGGGCAAAACAACCATCCCACGGAAGTGTGAAAAACACCGTGGTGCGCGTTTGTATGTCCGCGCGCACCGCGCCGCCAGTAAGGTAGCATCAGTAGGATCGACCGGCTGACCCCGATCCGCCCAGGCAATTTGGCATAGCCTCAACACCTGGAATCTGGAGACATGCTGCGTCTCTCGTCCGACTCGTCCGAAGTGACAGAACGACTGAAAGCGCATTGCCCCCTGCAAAGGGGGTAGTGCGCCCACTGAACCGATCTGAACCGAGTGACAGGCACGTGATACCACCCGAGAAAGCAAGGGAAGTGTCTGCACTAGCCGACCACAAAACAGGTCAAGCACCGCAGCCTAGCTGGCGCCGACCACCTCCTCGAAAAGTCTGAACACAATTTGCATAGTCTGCTTCGGCCCTCAACAATTGCCTGAACGCTCGCGAGCACGCCTGCATTTGCCTGGATCTAACTGGAATGTGGTCTGCAGGCCCTTCTGCGATCCTTCTGCCGGTACGAAGGGCTCTTCGATCTCTGCCTTGTGCGCAGGCAGACTGGAGAAGGCACTGCAGAGCAAATATCCATAGCGCAGGCAGGCAAAATCCTTCTGAAACGAGCTACACCATCGGCCTCCTTGTCACGGTTTTTAATGTCTCTGGGGCTAAGATTTGCTCCGAGTTCCCACATTATTGCTGGAAATCGAAGGCGACAATGGGCGGCGCAGGATCCGGAAATAGGTGGCGAGACGGAGGCCGACAAAGGTGCGAGGACCGATTTGGATCTCCGCGTTTCGGTCCTGCGCACGTACGGCCTGCTCGAGACGGGGCGCCGCGGTAGTTTGGTATGGGACGTCGGCGGCCGACCTTGCAGTTCGATCGAAATTTTTATGGATGGACAGTTCCTGGAGCTTACCTACTACCGCCGCGAATTCGCCCCGGAGTTGCGGCGCGTGCACGAGATCATCCCGCTTGAAACCACGGAACAACCTTTCGGCGGCGAGCGCCGTTGGTTCAGGTGTCCTTGCTGCGATCGACGGTGCGCGGTGCTCTACGCTGGCGAGAGATTCCGTTGCCGATTGTGTTTGAACCTCGGCTATCGTTCCCAGTATGAAGACCCACGTTTTCGGGCTCTATCGAAGGCTCGAAAATTGCGCCAACGGCTAGGCGGATCCGCCAACATGATGCTACCTTTTCCGGACAAGCCACGCGGAATGCACCGAGCCACGTTCGAACGGCTTTATGACAAGGGACGTGCTTTGGAGCAGGCGGGCCTGCGTACTCTGGCCGGGTCATGCCAGAAGTTGCAGGTTTTATCGCGACGGCGATGAGCGGCAGTTCGCCATCGCTACTCTGGTTTGATCGACGCGATCTCGCGCATGACCTCATAAGGGTCAAAGCCGATTATCTCGGCAAGGACGAGAAATTCTACGACGTCCAGACGACGATCGCCGTTCTCAATATTGGCAATAAATGGCTGATGACGCCCCAGTGCTCTGGCGACAGCCGCCTGAGTCAAACCTGCCTGCTTTCTCCTTTCGGTCAGCAGCTCAGCAAGTCGCCGATGGCGCTTTGAATGCAGGGTCTTGGCCATTCGCTCGTCGAGCATTTTTCGCTTCGACGTTGCGGTAATCCGAAATTTGTATTATCCAAAAATTGGATTTTTGCTCGGACCTTGGGGTCCCCGGACCTGTATCTCGGCGGGGAAAAACGGCCCCCTAGGTCACGCAGCCGATCCGCACTGGTGGGGCGTCGACCATGAAAGCTGATGAGCGCAGAACGTTTTGGCTAAGCTATTGGGCCTGCTTCGGGAAGTCGATGGCCGTCTGGTTGGCGATCGTTTGCATTTCGCCCCTGATCGCCGACACATCGTCCATGTCGGCTTTCTCCGTCGTAAGCAGCTTATTGGCATGGGCGGCAATGGCCGCGGTATGGTCGATTGACCCTGCTGAGAATGCTGTACGGCTCTCCCGCACCGATTAACGGTGATCCAAAGCGCGAGTTCAATTTTAAGCTAATCCGGCAATCTAGACCACTAAGGTAAACTCGAACTCTCAAAAGCTAAAACCAATGCCCCGTCTGACTCCTCAGCAAAGGATTGCACTGGCTCGAACGCTCGAGGGCCGCGCTGAAACGGCTGAAGGACTGAGCTCGGAGAAAAGGATAGAGCTTCGCCGCGCGGCGAAGAACCTGCTCGCGTTGAACGCTATGGAGGAGCGCAGGAACCAGTCGAAGTCCTCGGCTGAAGGACTCGCATGTATATTCGATCAAGCCGCGGAGCAACGCTGGTCGGAGGACCTGCGCGAGGAGCTCGGCTATCGTCATATGATACACTTGGCCGACGTGTTCGAGGGATGGGCATTCGACAGCCGCATGACGCCTGAATGGACAGCCAAGCTTGCAGGCTGGGCAGGGTCAATGTGCATGTTGGCCGAGGAGGTCGGACCGGATTGGGATCCACCAAAGCCGGAGCGAAGGCTCTCGCTGATCGGGTTCCTCGGTCGGAAGCTTTTCGACGAATGAGTTGACCTTCGCAAGCGCCAGCGATTAAAATGACATCGCATTCTCCATTCGAGACGACGTGACCTGATCCCTGCTTCCGCCAGGGTTTGCGCCCGGTTGCGTCTGCAACGGCGGGCGAGGGTGCGTCCTCAAGGAAGGCGGTCGGATGTCAAGCACCGAAGTCGTTGTCGGGCGCTCAGCTCGTGCATCCCTCCGTGACACTACAAATTCGGGAAGCATGCGGCCGATCCGCTACTATCCCGATGCCCCCTGTCAGATCTGATTATCGGCGCATTCAAATCGGTGACCGACAAGGCTGCTATGATCGATGAGGCTTCCGATAAAAAGCTACTCGGTCGCCGCCCGGTCAGGCGTTGGTCGCTAGCCTAGGCGAGGCCGCCCTTATCCTTGTCTCGAGCGTGCGGACGGGAAGTAGGAATAAAACGTCGTTCGAGAAACTCCCATCCGCTTGGCGACCTCGGCGACTGGAATTGTGCCAGCCTTGAGCAGAGCGCTGGCGGCCTCGACATCTCCGTCGTTGAGCTTCTTCCTTCGCCCGCCCTTGCGACCTCGGGCGAGGGCCGACTTTAGGCCCTCAATCGTGCGCTCCCGATTCAGGTCGAGGAAATATTCGGCCATTGCGCCATGCATCTGCAATGCGAACCGACCATGCGCGGTCTCACTGTCGAAATGCTCAGTCAGACTCAGGAATTTGATTTCTTGGCGCCGAAGCGTGTCGATCGTACGCATCATCTCTACGAGCGATCGGCCAAGACGGTCGAGCTTCCAAACCACCAGAACGTCTTCCGGTCGAAGGTAGGCGAGGGCGGCATCGAACTCTGGACGCTTTGTGCCGGCTCGGCCGGACTTCTTCTCTTCGAAAATCTTGGTGCAGCCTTCCCTCGTCAGTGCATCGCGTTGCAGATCAAGGTTCTGATCAATCGTTGAAACCCGTGCGTATCCTATCAGCATGTGCGGTATTCTAAGCGAAGAGCGTTATCCGCACAATAGATTACCTTACATATTTGCCGGACACCAAAAAGGGGTCCATGGCGTAGTTTAGTCAACGTTCACCGGGTGTACGGAAAACGGTCGATTTTCGCACTTCGGGACGGCCGGTTATGACCCTGAACCGATCACTGCCGCTGCATGGCGATGACGTCGCAAGATGGTGGGAAGCAGACTGACAGCTTTTTTATCAGTCGACACAAAGAGCGGACGTTTGACGGCTCGCGTAGTTGGGGGGCCAGTGGAACTGTGAGTTCAGCCGGCCGGTCGGTTTTCCGTGACACAGGCCGCAACCTTCAGGATGGCCCGCGGCCACCGGAGAAGGGAATCTGTGCTCTCAAACCAACATCGACTTGCTGGGCGGAGATACCTGCCGTCGCGCCGTGCGATGATGCCAGGGTGATAGAGGGCATCATAGGGTTGGCGAGGTCGCCCACGGCATAGATGCCGGGAATGCTAGTCTCGCGGGCCCGCAGGCGGCGGCGGCGGAATAGTCAGAGCCAGCGGCGAACCTCGGCCTTGTAGCGGCGGTAGTCGTCGCCGAACTTCGCTTCGAGATAGCGCTCCTCGCGGGCGATCACCTGCGTCTGGATCGCGATCAGCACCAACGGGAGCAAGGCGAAGGCGATCGGCCCGTCGAAGCCGATCGCAAGGCCGGCATAGATAAGCGCCATGCCGAGATACATGGGATTGCGGGTCCACCGATAAGGACCGGTCGTTGCGATGAGGGTCGTTGGCTGCGACGGCGGAACGTTGGTGCCCAGCCGCCGGAACAGCCCCGCCGCCGCAAGCATCATCGCCGCGCCGGCAACGAACAGCAGCGCGCCCGTCGCGACCAGCAACCGCCAGTCGATGCCGAAAGAGCGCAGGGTGACGAACCGCTCCGCCGCCAGCCCCAACAGCAGCGCTCCCAGATAGACGAAGGGCGGAGGGAAGCGCACACCCGCGCTGTCCGGTTCGACGGCCATGCTCATCTCCAATCTGTGTTCTCAAACCAGCATCGACTGCTGGGCGAAGATACCCGCCATCGCGCCTTGCCATGATGCCGTGGTGACCGAGGGCATGAGGGGATTGGCGAGGTCGCCGGCGGCGTAGATGCCGGGCATGCTGGTTTCGCGGCGCTCGTCGACCTTGAGGGCGATGCCGAGGGGCGTATCGACCGTGGCGAGACCCAGTGATTCATGCAGGCTTGCGGACGGCTTGTTGCGCGGATGCGCGAACAGGATGTCGACCGCGACATCGGGGCCGGTATCGAGCTTGACGGTGGCGCTATGGCCCCCGTGACGGTCGATCTCGGTGATCCGGCCCTCGACGACAGGTATGTTGCGACGCGCCAGATCGGCCCGGATATCGGGCGGAATGTCGTGACCATCGGCGAAGAGCGTCAACCTGTCGGTCCAATCGTGGAACAGCCTGACCTGATTGTGCGACTGCGGGCCGGACCAGACGAGGCCCCAATGCTGGCCGGCGACTTCAAAGCCGTCGCAATAGGGGCAGGGCACGATGGACGTGCCCCAGCCTTCGGCAAAGCCCGGAACATCTGGCATCTGGTCGGCGACGCCATAGCTCAGGATCAGGCGGCGCGCCCCAAGGCTTGCGCCATCGCCGGTGAGGACGGAGAAATCGTCGACGGCGCCGGAGACGCTGTCGGCCCGGGCATTGACCAGCCTGATCGTGGGATAACGCGCCAGCTGCTGCCGCGCCTCGGCCAGGATGTCCAGCGGCGGCTTGTGATCGTGGCCGAGCAGGCCATGCGAGTGGCCGGCGAAGCGGTTGCGCGGCAGGCCGGTATCGAGAACGATGACCTTGCGGCGGGCACGGCCGAGCTGCAGGGCGCCAGCGAGACCGGCAAAGCTGCCGCCTATGATGATGACGTCATCCATGGTGATGGGCTCCGTGTTGTGGTTGGGCTGGGCTTGGCTTGCACATTTTAGACACTGCGTGGTATCGTAATTCAAGAATAACGATACTGTCAAGGACTGGAATTATCGTGACCGAAAATAGTCGAGGCCGGCGCGGCCGGCCCGTCAACGAGGCGCTTGGCCAAACGATAGTCGACGCCGCGGGCGAACTCTTTGCGGAACTGGGTTTTCAAGCGACGACATTGGACAAGGTCGCCCAGCGAGCGAAGATATCCAAGCTCAGCATCTACAGGCACTTCGAGAACAAAGAGGCGCTGTTCAGCGCGGCCTTTGCGGCCCGCTGCCATCAGTTTGTACCACAGGCCCTTTTTGAAGGCGTCGACGGTTCGGCCGAAGATCAGCTCATGGCTGTGGGATCATCGCTGCTTCGCACGCTGTTGCGCCCGGACGTCCGCAATGTCGAAGCCATGGTCATGGCCGACACGACGAATCAAAAGTCGTTGAGCAAGCTCCATTACGAAGCCGGCCCCGCCCATGTCATCGCCCAAATCGAGGCCCTGTTGCGTCAGTTGCACGCGAAGGCGCTTCTGAACGTGCCCGATCCTCTCCGGTCAGCCCGCTTGTTTGCCGCGCTTATCAAGGGGTCCGATCTGCTGATTATCGTACGCTTCGATGAGGCGAGAGCAGAGGACGACTACGAAATTGAATCCTATTGCCGGTCGGCCGTTGCCATGTTCATCGCCGCGCATTGTGGCAACAACCAACCAAACGGATAGACTAGTCGACTTCTCCATCGACGCCCCCGACGACATGACCGTCAATGAGTCCACCGTCGGCCCGGCTAACCAGCCCAGGTGAACCACCCTCCCCCACTCCTGTGGGGGAGGGGCTAGCCCTAATGTTCCGCAATGTCTGCTCTTAGGAAGATCATCCAGGGGGCCTAATGGCTGGGATAGGGTCGACTCCGGCCGCTCGACCTTGATCGCTTTAACGACCGATCGTTGGCGACAAACCGAACATAGTTTCTGAACACAATTTCATGTCAGTGTAACGGTCGATTTTCGCATATGGGAGACCCCGAACCGGTTACTGCCGCTGCATGACGACAACGTCGCTCCAGGGTGGAAAGTTCACGTTGCTGCCGTTGATCTGAACCGGCAGGAAGCGCCAATTCCGGACGCTCTCCGGCGATGCGCTGAACGACTTGATCGGGGCCGGAAGCCGTCTGTCCGGAATTGGATAGACGGCGCAGCAAGCCGCCGTTCAACTGCCGCCCCATCTTTGCCGTTCAAGCGGCGCGCCTAGGATCCTGAAACCTGCCTTCCAAGCGCTTACGCGGCCGCACCGATTTCGCGCCGTATCTGACGAACGTCCCGCGCCGGCGGCGCGCCGAATTGCCGAAGGTACTCTCGGCTAAATTGTGACGCGCTCTCATAGCCGACGGCGAACGCAACGTCGGATGCGCTATGTTCGCCGGCCAAAAGCAGCTGGCGCGCCTCCTGCAACCGGAGTTGTTTCTGATACTGAAGGGGGCTGAGGCCGGTCATCGCCAGGAAATGGCGATGTAGGCTGGCGCGGCTCATGCCGCTGGCATCGCATAAAGCCTCGATGCGCAGTCGGGTGTTGTAATTGTCCCTGATCCACCCAACGGCCCGCCGGATGCGACCCAGCGCGCCCTCGGGTTGGGCAATCTGACGCAACAGCCGTCCCTGCGGACCTTGCAGGAGACGATAGAGCAATTCCCGTTCGATCATGGGGGCGAGAACCGGGATATCGGCCGGCGTGTCGAGCAACGACAATAGGCGAAGCAATGTGTCGCGAAGCGGAGCGGTCATCGGATTGATCGCGATGCCGATACCCTTTGGATCGTTCTCGCGCACCGGCGGCATGGTCGACGCCAGTTCCGCCAGCATGGCCGGGTCCAGCACGAGTGATACCGCGACATAGGGCTGCCCCCCATGGGCATCCAGAATCTGACCGATCAACGGCAGGTCGAGGGCGCTGATGAGATATTGTGCGCTATCGTAGCTCAGAAGATTGTCGTTAATCGCGACGCGCTTTGACCCCTGCAGGATGAAGCAGATCATCGAGCGATACAGGCATGGTGTCTTGCCGCTGGAAGCTTGCCCAACGCCGATCTCCACGCGCGGGATCGACGTGACAGTCGATCCAGGTGGCGCGTGGCGCAGGGCGATGTCGAGATGCAGGGCAAGATGGTCGGTCATCGACAGACTTATGGCACAGCCCCGCCACTAAGCAAAGCGGTTGAGACGATCAGGCAAAAGGTTGAGCTTATTGGGCGGGTTTGCGATCCCATCATCGCCTATCTTGAAAATACCGAGGGAGCCGGACGGCACCCCTTTCCCGGTGCCCACTATCCGACAAAGGCAGACCATGACCAATCAGATCGCACTCATTACTGGCGCCAGCCGCGGCCTCGGCCGCAGCATGGCGCTTCACCTCGCCAAGCGCGGTGTCCATATCATCGGCACTTACCGCAGTGGTGCTGCAGAGGCCGAGGCGCTGAAACAGGAGATCGTGGCGCAGGGCGGAAGGGCTGCGATGCTGGCGCTCGATGTCACCGATACCGCCAGCTTTCAGGCATTTGCCGGGGCAATGACCGATACGCTGAGGACCGACTTCGGCCGTGAACGGTTCAACTTCCTCGTCAACAATGCTGGCAATGGCATCACTGCGAACTTCATCAATGCGACCGAAGAGCAGTTCGACTCACTGGTCACCACGCACCTGCGCGGACCGATCTTCCTGACCCAGAAGCTGTTGCCGCTGATCGAGGACGGCGGACGTGTCCTAAACGTCTCGTCCGGCTTCGTGCGCTTCACCGTGCCGGGATACAGCATCTATGCGGCGATGAAGGCGGCAGTCGAGGTGCTGACCCGTTTCATGGCGGTCGAGCTTGGGGCGCGCAGGATCCGGGTGAACGCAATCGCCCCCGGTGCCATCGCAACCGATTTCGGCGGCGGGGGAGTGCGCGATAACGAGGATGTGAATGCGTACGTGGCACAGAGTATCGCGCTCGGCCGTGTCGGGCTGCCGGATGATATAGGCGGCGCGGTTGCCGCGATCCTGTCCGACGATCTGGGCTGGGCGAACGGCACGACCTTCGACATCTCAGGCGGGCAGATGCTGTAGAGCCGGGCGCAGCATCTCCATCCGATCTCCAGCATATCGAGAGACCATCATGCCGAACGCCAACCTCACGCTCATTAGTCATCCGCTGTGCCCGTTCGTTCAGCGGGCGGCGATCGTCCTTCTTGAAAAGGGTGTACCCTTCAACAGGATCGACGTCGATCTCGCCGCGAAGCCGGACTGGTTCCTAGCGCTTTCGCCGACGGGCAAGGTGCCTTTGCTCAAGGTGGGACAGGCGGATGGGAGAGACGCGATCATTTTTGAGAGCATGGTGATCTGCGAATATCTCGACGAAACGCAAGACGGTGCCAGCCTCTATCCCGCCGACGCACTATCCCGCGCGCAACAGCGGGCCTGGATCGAGTTTGGCACCGCGACGCTTGCCGATGCCTGGCAGTTTCTCAACGCCAAGGATCGTCCGATCGCCGACGCCAAGCAGGCTACCTTTCGAGACAAATTGCAGCGACTCGAGGGCGAGCTCGATGAGGGGCCTTATTTCGCGGGATCGGCGTTCGGCATGGTCGATGCGGTGTTCGCACCTCTATTTCGTTACTTCGATCTTCTCGATCCAGCCGTCTCGAAGCCGATCTTCCCCGAGTGTCAGCGTGGCGGGCCGCCCTGGCATCGTGCCAGAGCGTCATCTCTGCGGTGGGAGACGATTACGCCGATCGATTCAAGCAGCACCTGCTTCAACATCAGGCAATCCTTTCAGACTGAATTGGCGTCGAGCCCTTTCGGTAGGTGTCGGAACATGCAGCGACTCCCTTGCTGACCGGGGCCGTCCACATCTGAGTCAGAACCCTTTTTGCGCACCAATTGATAGGCAGCAGTTCCTAATTGAAGGAATCTAATGCTTGGTGCCCGCGTTTGACGGCAGCGATAATTTTGTCCGGATCGGCGGTCCAGGTGAAGGTTTTGGGGTGATCGTTGTGCTCGGCGAGGAAGCGGTTGATGATGGGGATCAACGACCGAATGGAAGACGCCGCGCTTGAGGCGGCGTTTGGCGAGTCTGGCGAAGAAGCCCTCCACTGCGTTGAGCCACGCACACGAGGTCGGTGTGAAGTGGAAGGTGAAGCGCCCTATCGGACGACTGGGTCATACCCGACTTCCGTCCGCTCGGCTTCATCCCCTTTGGAACGCGGTTGACCGCCTATGGCGGCAACGCCAACGACCTGCCCGCCAATGTATTCGACCGGCACCTCCAAGCCATCTCGCAAGGTCGGCTGAAGGTGTGCATCGCCAAGGTGTACCATGGCCTCGGCAGCGTGCAGGAGGCACAGGCCAATCTCGAGAGCGGTACGGCGCCGGGCAAGCACGTGGTCGTACCAAACTGACTACTTCGGATAGATGGAGATAACAAATGGCGACAAAGTCGAAGGCTTCAGAGATGGCGGATCACTACATCGGTCTCCTTGCGGACTGGGCCGAGGTGACAAGGAAACCGCTCTTCGGAGCGATCGCACTGCGCCGCAATGATCTTGTTTTCGGCATGATCTGGAAAGGCGGTCTCTACTTCAAGACCGACGAGCAGTCGGTGCAGGAATACGACGCGGCGAGTTCGGGCAAGCTCGGCTACACGACGAACGAGGGCGAGTCGCGCGCCCTCAAGTCCTATGCCGAAGTGCCTCCCGAGGTGAGCGAGGATGATGAAAAGCTTTGTGAGTGGGCAGAGACTGCATATCAGGCTGCGCTTAATAGCGCCGCGCGGTCGTAATCCGCTTACGGCAATGGAACAGGTCAAAATTGACCTCCAGCTCCTGATGCCCGTCCAGATCAAATCCTGCGCAGCGGCTAGTATCGGCAAATCTGCTGGCTGGCTTGCCCAATGAACGTCCGCTTCTGGGAGACCGCAACATTGCCTTGAATGACTGGCATGCGCGCAAACCTGTCACTTCCCGCGCGTATGGCCCGGTCTCCTTCGGGTCAACTTGCGGCCTAGCGATGCAAATCCGAATGGCTGTAGTGGGTCGACTCAGGCCGCTCGGCCTTGATCGCTTTAACGACCGCTCGTGACGACAAACCTAACATAGTTTCCGAACACAATTTCGTGTCAGCATAACGGTCGATTTGCAGACACAAAGGCCGGCCATGCGCCGCAGGAGAGAACCCTGGCCGCTGCTCTGGAGGCTCCGCCGGAACTCACGGCCGTGACCCGTTCCAGTCGTTCCCGCCATGTCTCATGTATGACTGCTTTGCGCCTAACGTCGGCCGTTGAGGTGAGCTCTGCCTCCGCCTGAAAGTGGACATTGCGGTGGACCACGTTGGAAGTCGCAGTTGCGCCCCATCGGACGTTGTTTTTGCTGCTTGTTTTCGTCGATAGCGGACCTCGTGACTAACAAAAAGGTGCGCCGAGATTGCGGCCTCGACGGTGCAGTTTCGTGATTTTAAATAGCAGATCGTTATTATCATTTAATATTATTCATGAATTCATGCATAAGATCGACATAGCCATCGATATCCTCTTTGCCATGCGCAAAGGATGCCTGTGGTCCGGCGCTGACGATGCAATCCCAGTACCCCCGGTTCGCCATGAAGACGCGGCGGGCGTCGAGCATGTCGAGGTCCATGGACAGACGCGCTTCGGCATAATTGCGCGGCAGCTCGGGCGTCAGGCACAAGCCCGAACGCGGCCCGATCCGGAACGCGCGGCATGGCAGGTCCAGATCCCGGCAGATGGCGTCGATGCCGTCGGCCATGCGCGATCCGAGCGCGGAAATCCGGTTGAAGGCGTCTTCGGTCAGTACATGTTCCAGCACGGCGCGCGCGCAGGCCATCGACAGGGCATTGCCATAAAGCGTGCCGCCAAGGCCAATGCCGGGCCTGCGGTGCAGGATGTCGAGATGCTTCTCGACATGATCGCCTATCGCGTCGGTCATGCCATAGGCGGCAAAGGCCAGTCCCGATCCGAGCCCCTTGCCGAGCGTGATGAAGTCGGACTCGAGATTCCAGAGCCGCGTCAGGCCGCCATAGGCGAAGGAAAAGGTGTGCGATTCATCGATGCACAGCATCGTGCCGGTTTCGGCGGTAATCCGCCGCAGGCCCTCCAGATAACCCGGATCGGGCAGCACCAGGCTGCAATTGGTCAGCGCCGGTTCGGTAAGGACCAGCGCGACTTCGCGCGACTCCAGCGCCGCCGCCACGGCATCGAGATCGTTGAAGGGCAGGATGATGGTATCTTCGGACCGGCGCCCTGACAGGCCCTGATATTCGGGAACGACCCGTTCGCCGTCGAACTTGACCAGCGTTTCCTCGATATGGCCGTGGTACTTGCCTTCGAAGACGATCAGCTTGCGCCGGCCGGTGATGTGCCGGGCGATGCGCATAATTTCAGTGTTGGCGCCCGATGCCGCCAGCGTGAACTGCCAGAAGGGTAGCCCCATCAGTCGCCCGAGCGAATCTGCCGCCACTACGGCATCCTCGGTGGGCAGCAGATAGTGGGCACCGTTGCGGAACTGGCGGACCATCGCCTCTTCCACCGCCGGAATGCCGTAGCCAAGCGTGGCCGAAAGGTCCGCCACGTTCATGTCGACATAGGCATTCCCGTCTACATCGAAAAATCGCGCGCCTTCGCCGCCCGCAACATAGAGCTGGGGATGCATGTAATAGCCGGCCATCCAGGACATCGGCGTTCCAGCCGGCATGACCTTGCGCGCGCGGTCGAGTAATGCCTTCGACCTCCCGGTGTGCGCCGCGAAGCGCTCCAGTTCACGCTGGTTCAACTCTGTGACGCGCGTCCGGTCCGCCCTATAGACTGGACCTGGCGCAAGAGTGGTCGACAATTCTATTCTCCTGTCAAATTCCTTGCGTCGTGCGCCGGCACAGCCGGCGGGCACCGCCAGAACCGGGTGCCGGCTCACCAATACGCGATAGCGTCGTTCCAGCACTATTCGAGAAAGATCTGCTTTGGCAAGGCGACGTGGAATGTCCGCTCCGGTCAATTGTGTGCCGGAAACTGACCGACAGCTCCCGGCCCCAAATCTGGAACAGCTGTAGACGGCTTCCACTGTTGGATTCCTGACAGCCCGCTTCCAAACGTTAAATCGATAAGGTTGCCGTTCGATCATGCTCCAGATGTCACGGGAACCTTGCTGGTCGAGCAGTCGTTCATACCGAGTCTGGCCCGGAGAAAAACAAATGAACCTGCAGAAGATCTACACCGCATTGCTCACCGCAGACCTTGCGGCGGCCGAAGGCTGGTATACGAAGCTGCTCGGTTGCGGACCGGATCACCGGCCGATGGACACGCTGGTGCAGTGGGAGCTTTTCGACCAGGGCGGGCTAATGGTTTCAACCAGCGACGAGATCGCCGGCAGGGGCGTGATGTTCCTTTACGTCGATGATGTCGCGGCTGAGCGCCGCAGACTGCAGGGCTTGGGGATCGTGCTCGGGGACGACGATGAGGGCGACTATTCGACGCTGGCGCAGGTGCGTGATCCTGACGGCAACGTCATCACGCTGGCGTCGCCGCCCTCGCGACCCTTTCCGCCGGCATGACATCTTTCTGCTTGCCGCCCTTTTTCAGGTGGACGGGGCCGCTTGGATGAAGGCCAGCTTTCGGGAACCCGCAAGGAGCCAGCCAGCGGCTGACATGAGGTCGACTCCGGCCGCTCGGCCTTGATCGCTTTAAGGACCGCTCGTGGCGACAAACCGAACATAGTTTCCGAACACAATTTCATGACGATGTCGCATTCTGACCGACGTAAATTTTCTGAGGCTGGCCGTTCCTTGCGGACTATTAGGCTCGGAGATCAACCAGCACAGGTTTGTTACAGGACTTGATCTCGGCCCGCTCTTTAACAAGGTGGGCCGTGTGCGCCGGCCACTCGGCTCAGAGCATTGGACGGCCGCCGGTAACCTCATAAAGCTGCTCCGGTGGTATAGCTTGCTTGGTCAGAGGCGAGGAGCACATAGGTCGCGGCCAATTCGGCCGGTTGACCAGGCCGCTTCAGTGGCGTGTTCGTGCCGAAGTTCTTCACCTTCTCTGGCGGCATTGTCGACGGGATCAGCGGTGTCCAGATTGGTCCGGGCGCAACCGCGTTCACGCGGATACCGCGGTCGGCGACAAGGCCGGCCAAGCCGGCAGTGAAGTTCGCTATGGCGCCCTTGGTGGTGGCGTAGGCGAGCAGCGTCGGCGATGGGCTCGTGGCGTTGATCGACGAGGTGTTGATGATAGCGGAGCCGGGCTTCATATGCTTCACCGCCTCCTGACAGAGAAAGAACATGGCGTAGATGTTCGTTCGGAAGGTGAGATCCCACTCGCTTGACGAAATATCTTCCAGCTGCTCGAAGGTGGCTTGGTGCGCTGCGTTGTTGACCAGTATGTCGAGACGACCGCACTCATCCACGGCGCGCTTTACAAGCGAGCGGGCGAAATTCTCGTCGCTAATGTCGCCGCGCGCCAGTACGGCTTTGCGGCCGGCATCCTCAACCCAACGTGCGGTTTCGCGTGCATCCTCGTCCTCCTCTAAATAGGAGATCACAACATCCGCACCTTCACGAGCGAAGGCGATCGCCACCGCGCTTCCAATTCCAGAGTCAGCGCCCGTTATCAGGGCGACCCGGTCGGTCAGCTTGCCGCTCCCGCGGTAACTTTGCTCGCCGTGATCCGGGCGAGGGTCCATTTTTCCGGTATAGCCGGGCATATCCTGCTGCTGTTTGGGCAATGGTGGTTGGGGATGCTTCTGCTGGGGATGTTGCCGCATCGCTCGGTCCTCCTTTGATCCGAACGCGCTCGCCAATTCAATGTTCCACTGAGGCACTGCATTCCCAATGAATGGTGGGCTGCAAGCAGTCATTGGATTGTGGGCCCGCTATGACCCCTATAGTGCGACACCGCGGTATCGAGGACGGTGCCTTCGTCGAGGGCCGGGAGATGGACAGTCTAACAAGTCGTGGGGGCGATCCGGTGCTGCGCACAAAGGCGGCGGCTTTTTTCGCGAGGCTGCGGGGAGCGCCGCGAGGCTGCTCGCCGCCGGGTTTAGCCCGCGAACGCGCGCTCACCTTTGACGGCTGGGACACGAACGGGAACGAGGGCGCCTGCAAGATCATCATAATCTCGGCTGGCCATCGAGGTGCAATCGCCGCGCGTGTTCTTCCGCGTGACCATCGGATTCTCCAGCCGGCGTTTTCCAACCTACCGCACGTGAATAGCTGGAATCCAAGCGTCTACTTGTTGTCCTTATGCGGGAACGTGGCGTCCCCGTCAGCCTCTTTGGATAGGACGCGAGGATTGGCGCTGGAGACGCCGTCGTTCGTTCCCCCTTCATGGCTCTTCTCGGACTGGCCCCTGGCGTCCTCCTCGGGCGACCGGTTGCCGGCCGGGTCTTTTTCCAGACGGGTTTTTCGACATGGCTCCTGTTCTCCCTTGAGAAACGCCAACTCGATATGGGGTGCAAAGTTCCGCAGCCGGAACCAGCATCGGCAAGACACGTTGGTTAGTCATCGCATTTCAAAACAGGATTCGTGCAATGGCGAAAGATCTGCCTGGCCAGGAAGAGCAGCGCGGCACCGGAAAAATCTTGATGTGGGGCGCCGTGTTTGCCGCTGTTCTTTTTGTCGGCCTCATGGCCATATTCGTCTTAGGGCCGCTCTGATCTGGATTTGGCGGGACTCTGCCTCTTCCAGGTGGGGTTTGGAACCACGGCAGACACGCGGCGTTTTGCGTTCTCACTGGAGAGGAGCCATGTCCGGCGACGATCAGGAATTCAAAAGCAAGTTTTGGGACTCGATCCGTTCCGACATGACGGCGATGATAGGCGTGCCAGGCGTCCACCCTCGACCCATGACAGCGCAGTTCGATGGTGACCGCAACGTCATCTATTTTTTCACTGCGAAGGACACCGACCTGGCTGAGGCCGTTGCAGCTGGAAAGGAAGCTACACTGGTCTATGCCGCCAAGGGACACGACCTGTTCGCCACCGTCGAAGGCACACTGAGGATCGACAATGATCGGGCAGTCATCGACCGCTTGTGGAACCGCTTTGTCGCTGCCTGGTTCGAAGGAGGTAAGGAAGACCCGAGACTAAGCTTACTCAGGTTCGATCCTGCGGACGCCGAAATCTGGAAAGATGCATCCAGCATGGTCGCTGGGGTGAAACTTTTCCTCGGGATGGGCGACCCGAAAGAGGACTACAAAGACAGCGTGGCACAGGTTCGCATGAAGTAGCCGGGCCTATTAGGACCAGACGCCGAACTTTTTACCGCCTCGCGCACGCTTGTTCCTGGCGTTACCTCACCAGCGCCCGGAATGACTTGCCGCCGACCTTCGATCTAACCCAGGCAAGCCGCGGAATTGCGGGCGCCGCTAGTTTTGGAACCAGCTAACGTTAAGCCGTCACTTCGGCGCGCGGGCTTAGATGGATGGCCGCGGCGCTTTCGGCGTAATCGCCTTTCGTTGGAACAAAGCCGGTTCGCGATGGTTGTTGTCCACCGCACAGTGAGTGCGCCAATGAGGACATATTGATGAAAGCAAGTTACTTGGTGGCCTACCTGGCCACTGCTACCGCGATGGCATTTGCAACGCCCGCCTTCACCGCAGAAAAAGCTCAGGACTTCGTAAACAAAGCTGCGATTGGCGGGATGTTCGAGGTCGATGCAAGCAAGGTCGCCCAATCCAAAGTGACCGACCAGAATGTCAAACACTTTGCACAAAAAATGATAGACGATCATGGCGCGGCTAACGCCAAGCTACAGTCGATCGCGGGCGAGCAGAAGCTACAGATTCCTGCCGATCTGGACGCCCCTCACAAGACCGCTTTGCAGAAACTTCACGACGACAATGCACCCCTCGATCAACCTTACGTCGAGATGCAGCGTGGTGCTCATGCCGACGCGGTGTCCTTGTTCGAGGCATATGCGAAAGACGGCGATAACGGCCCGCTGAAGGCGTTCGCGCAGGAGACACTACCGACGCTCCAAATGCACAAGGAAATGATCGAAAAGATCGCCACAACGACTGACAAAGACTCTTCCTCGGCAACGACCGCAACAACCCCGGCTGTCAAAACGACGGGTCCGTCCAGTGCCGCCGCTCCTGTTCCCGGCGCGAACAGCTTCACCGAGGAGCAGGCCAAGAATCGCATCCAGGACGCAGGCTATTCAAACGTATCCAAGCTCACCAAGGACGACCGGGGCATTTGGCGCGGTGAGGCGAGCAAAGACGGGAAAAACACCGCCGTGGCGCTCGACTATCAAGGCAACGTCGTTGCCGGCAGCAATTGAACAAATTTAAGGGAGAGTCTGAATGAAAACGGTAACAGGACTGTTCGACAACTACGATGACGCATCAAACGCAGTCGGCGAATTGGAGGCGACAGGAATCCCCGCATCCGATATCAGCATCGTCGCCAACAACTCCAGCGATTGGTATGATGGCGATGGTTCCGTCGATTCCTCCGAAGCTGCTGAAGATGCTGCCGGTGGCGCAGGGATAGGAGCAGTGGTGGGCGGTGCCGGCGGGCTACTGACGGGGCTGGGCATCATGGCCATTCCTGGCGTGGGACCGGTCGTCGCTGCTGGATGGCTTGCTGCCACCGCCGCTGGAGCACTTGCGGGCGCTGCTGTCGGCGGTGCTGCCGGCGGCATCATTGGCGCCCTTACGGACTCCGGCGTGGCCGAAAGCGATGCGCATGTTTATGCAGAAGGCGTCCGACGTGGCGGGACTTTGGTTACGGCCAGAGTTGCGGACGAGCTTGCGCGGAGCGCCGAGCAAATCCTCAGTCAATCAAGGTCGGTCGACTTAGCCGAGCGCCGCAGGGACTACGAGGCGGGGGGCTGGACCGGGTTTGACCCCGATGCAGACGATTATACCGCCGATGAAATCGAGCGCGACCGCGCGCGCGACGTCAATCGAATCTGACCGAGTGGCCCCGCCTGCGCAGTAAGCGGGGCCAGCTCGCTGTAGCTTCCCTCAATCCCTGAGAGGTCGTTGGGTTCTCTTGCGCATCAATACAGCTAAAATCGCAGAGGGCCGGTCCTGCGGTCGGCACATCTCAATTTCGGTCAACCCTTCGCTTGTAACTTGCTGCGAGTGCGTAGCTCATACTGGAGCCGATCCCGGGCGTCGAAAATAGGTCGGCTTCATGCGGAAAATGTCAGATACGATTGCGCGCCTCGCAGCAATGCGCGCGCGGCAAAACGCCCGTAGCCCGGATTTCGGCTCATCCTACCGTCTCTCGACCCTGAGCGATTTCGGATCCAACCCGGGCGCGTTGCAGGCGCGATTTCTTTGCGAAGGCGCACCGCTTGTCGTGGTGTTGCATGGTTGCACCCAGAACGCCGCCGGGTACGACCACAATTCGGGGTGGTCGCAGCTGGCAGATGAAGCTGGCTTTGCGCTGCTCTATCCCGAACAGCAAAGAGCCAATAATCCCAACCTCTGTTTCAATTGGTTTCTACCAGCTGACACAGCGCGTGATCGGGGCGAGGCGCTTTCGATCAGCCAGATGGCCGAGGCGATGGTCGTCGCCTACGGGCTCGACCGAAAGCGTGTCTTCGTCACCGGCCTCTCAGCGGGAGGTGCGATGGCCTCCGCGATGCTCGCCACCTATCCCGAATTGTTCAGGGGAGGCGGCATCATCGCTGGGCTCCCCTATGGCAGCGTGACTTCAGTCCCCGAAGCGTTTGACCGCATGCGCGGGCATGGCGGCCCCTCGGAGCAAGAATTGCGACGGCTGGTGCAGCGCGCGTCCTCGCACAAAGGGCCGTGGCCGCGGCTCTCGATCTGGCAGGGCTCCGCTGATCACACCGTAGCGCCATCGAACGCGGAAGCCATCGCTGCCCAATGGCGGGCCTGCACAAGCTCGGCAATGCGCCGACGCATTCCAAAACGGAGCGTGGATGGACCAAGAAGGTATGGTGTGACAATGACGGAGAGGCAAAGCTCGAGGTCAATATGATCGCCGGCATGGGTCACGGCACGCCCCTGGGCGACGATGGCCTCGGCACTCCTGGGCCCTACATCCTCAAGGTTGGCATCTCTTCCACCCGGGAGATCGCCCAGTTCTGGGGAATCGTCGAAACCGGCAAAGGTGCATCCGCCGGATCAAGGTCTACGGGACCTGGCGGCGAGCGGCGACTCCACGCTGCGCGGATACCCGAAATGGTGACGGCAACGACCCAGTCTGCGGAGCCATCTCAAACCGCGTCAACCACTCGGGCTCGACCGTGGATCTGCACGGGATAAAGAAGACCATCGATGATGCCCTCAGGGCGGCGGGCTTGATGCGTTAGAAGAACCGCGCAATTCACTTTTTGAGCTCCGGAAACCCGTCGGATTCTAATATACCCGAGTAACGTGCCAGTGCCCGCTGCAACCGGGAACGCTCTAATCATTGCGGTCGTTGACTGCTTTTCAGCGAGCGCTTGCCATGCACCTCGTCCAGATCCTGCTCCCACGTGCCGACAACACCGGCCGGCCCTTCGACCGGGAAGATTTCGACCGTTTGAAGGAAGAACTGGCGGCAAGTTTCGAGGGCGTCACGGCCTATTTGCAGGCTCCAGCGGAGGGTCTGTGGCGGGACGGCGGCCGAACCGGCAATGATGACATAGTCGTCTTCGAGGTGATGACGAAGGAGATCGACCTGTCGGATTGGCGTAGCCGGCGCTCCGAACTCGAACGTCGATTCCGGCAGGACAAGGTTATCATCCGCTACCTGCTGATTGCACTGGTCTAGCAGCAACGGTGTCTACATCCTCGAGTACCGCTATGGCGACGGCAGCCGCGAAGTTCCACCAGCCACAATGCGCTAGGGCGGCTGCCAGTTGAGGTCGACGATCCAAGCACCAGAGCGCTTGGCGGTCTCTCCCTTCGTGAACTCCTGGACGATCCCAATGCCCTCGGCTTCGGCAAAAGCGGGCGATGGCGGCACGTTGGGCCTCCAAAGCCAAGTTTTCAAAGTGATGGACGACAATTGAAAGCGCTGCGTGCACCCCGGCTAATATTAGATTGCACTCGCGGAACTTTTGCTAGGCCGAATTATTCTCCCTGTGAAAAAGGAGGAACCAATGGCAAATCTGGGAAAATTAGCGATCGCTATGCTCGGGGTCCTGGCTTACCAAAATCGCGACAAGATCGGAGACCTGATCCGTGGCACAGGAGAGCGCGATCCCAATAATCCGCAAGGTGGCGTTCTCGACCAGTTATCGAAGGGCGTTTCGGGCACAGCTCTCGGCGACATCCTCGAACGATTTAGAACGGCGGGTGCAGGCCCGAAGGTAGACTCTTGGGTTGGCACCGGCCCGAACGAGCCCATCGAGCCGCGCGACGTGGAAGCGGCTATCGATGGGGAGACGCTCACTGCTCTTACCAGGCAGACTGGCCTTTCGCGCGAGGAACTCATTGACAGGATCACACGAGATCTGCCGGAGGCAGTCAACAAGATGACACCAAATGGTGCACTGCCAGCAACTGAGCCCGGGCGCGGCTCGGATGAGCCGACCCTGCTCGAGGACGTGCCTGCACGTCCGACGCAAAGCAGAAATCCAGCCGGCGAAGGGTAGTGTGACCTGGAAAGGAGGATCTTTCTGGGCGTAGCTGATCAAACGCTGGCGTGACTGGCCAAAGAGCGGAATTTCGGCGCAGCAACCAGACGCCAACTTGCCGTGCCGCCGCCGCGGCCTGTGAACCTAAGTATGGGCGTATGAGCCTGACGTACCAAACAGCCCGAGTCGGGATCTTTAAACCGAGCGACCTCGAACTCCTGTCGCGCGTACTTGACGCGACGTTGCCGAAGGGCGCATCAGTCAAGGAGCGGGAGGCACATGCCGCAACACTTGTGACGCTGTTCAACGCCGGCATCGTGAACGAGGCTGATCTAGTGGCGACGTTCATGGGCACTTCCCAGCAGCTACACGACAAGGTTGCCTGACGGCCTTCTCGTTGTATTGAGGACGGAGACGTTGCTGCAGAGCTGGGAGACTAAGGCCATTTCCTACGAAATGCGAACTGCCTAATGACCATGGGTACATTCGAGACCTGCCATCGGCCCATGCGGGCTGTGCGGACACCGCGGTTGTTCAGGGCGATCGCCAAACCTCGCAGGCTGGTGACCCCCGAGCGTTGGATCGACTCGCCGTATCCCGCGAGTTGCGCTACACGCTTGTGGGGGACTGCACATGGCAAAGCGTGACAAGGCGGGGCATAAGACCCTTGCCGACGCCGTTCGGCAGTTCATCGGTGCAGAAGACAATCCAAATCACGACACCGCGGCCCTTAACTTCTCATTTGTGGTCGACTCCGGCCGCTCGGCCTTAACGACCGCTCGTTGGCGACAAACCGAACATAGTTTCCGAACACAATTTCATGTCAGCGTAACGGTCGATTGCCGGACATGGTGATGTCGCATTCTGACCGACGTAAACTCGCTAGGCCTCGGGCAGCTTTGCGCAGCATGCACGAACCCGCTTCGCGGGAGGGTCGCCTAGTTCTGAGATGACGCGCATTGAAGGCCTTGAGCGGGTAAAGCCTGCGATCTGACCATGGAGTTCCCTTCAACGAGAGGAACTTGCCATGGCTACCTTGTCGACCGATGCTCCGATCACGCCGCTTCGCCAGCGCATGCAGCACGACATGCTGATGCGGGGCCTGGGACCGCATACGCAGCAGGACTACTTGCGTCATGCCGGCGCTTTGCCGCGTTCGTTGGCCGCGCTCCCGACACCGCCACGACCGAGGACATCCGGCGCTTCCAGTTGCATCAGCATGAGAATGGCGTAGGCCCTGCGACGATCAACGGCACGGTTTCGGCGCTGCTCTTCCTGTTCACGGTGACGCTGAGGCGGCGGGATCTGGCGCGCGCGCTGGTGGTCACCCGGTATCCGCGCAAACTGCCCGACGTGCTGAGCGTCGAGGAGGCAGCGCGGCTGCTCGAGGCGGCGCCGGGTATCAAGTACAAGGCCGCGCTTGGCGTCGCCTATGGCGCGGGCCTGCGCGTGTCCGAGGTCGCGCACCTCAAGGTCGACGACATCGATAGCACACGCATGCTGATCCGCGTCGAACAGGGCAAGGGACGCAGGGACCGCAACGCTATGCTCTCGCCGCAACTGCTGGAGCTGCTGCGGCTGTGGTGGCGCGAAGGCAAGCGGCGCGGGGTGATGCTTCCGCATGGCTGGCTGTTCCCGGGACGCAGTTGCATTGCGCCGATCTCGTCGCGGCAACTCCATCGCGCGGTCCAGGAAGCCGCTGAAGTCGCAGGCATCCGTAAGCGCGTCAGCCCGCACACGCTGCGCCACAGCTTCGCCACCCACCTGCTTGAGCAGGACGTTGACATCCGCGTCATCCAGGTGTTGCTCGGCCACAGCAAGCTCGATAAACCTGCGGTAAGAGTCAGGTAGACAAGTTCCGCAAAACCGCCCGTGAACTCGAAACCGACCAGTCAGAGGAACACTTTGACCGGGTGTTACCTGAGCGCCCATCGCAGTCGACGGCGGCCTGTCCGACTAGGGCACGGTATCGCCAGCGGGAAGGGCAGAAGCGGAAAGCCGCCTAATCGAGGGAACTTTGCTCCCCATGCCGAGTTGGCGATTTCTCAACGGAGAAAGAGCCATGTCTAAGAAAAACCGTCTTGATAAAGACCCGGCCGAAGGCAGCCGCTCGGTAGTGGATCGAGAGCTCAAACGCTCATCCGCCAAGCCGGGGCCGGAGGCGGACGCCAAGGGCCAGTCAGAGAAAAACCACAAAGGTGGAACCAGCGACGGCGTCTCTAGCGCCAATCCTCGCGTCATATCCGGGAATGATGATGGCGACGCCACCTTCCCGTATAAGCGCAAGAAGTAGAACGCCGCACGTGCGGTGCTCAGCATCGCACGTCTGAGGCAGAGCGCTACATAGGGGCGGCGAGGATGGCGGAGCGGCGCTCGGCGCTCACGCCGTAGCTCATTACCTGACGTTCGTCCGACCGAGAGTGTCGTCCCGCCTCCTGCGGCCTGTTAGACCTGCCAGACCCAGTAGGCCGATAAGGCCCAACCAACCCCAGTCGAAGTCGTCGCGAGCATCATCGGCTGCGGCAGGCGGTGTAGGTGTTGGCGTCTCTTGCGAAAGGGCAGGTGCTGCTGTCGCAGTTAAGCTGGTAGCCAGCATAAGGGCTAATAGAGATTTGGTGAGCATCGCAGTCTCCCGTTGTTCAAGGTGTGATCTAACAGGCGGACACGACCTTTGTTCCCGCGAGTGCTCAAACGGTGGCAACCAAAATCAGGCGCGATCATCGGGCTCTGAGATCAGGGCGATCCCGCAAGGTTAATTCCGCCCGATCAGGACGCTTCCTGCACTTCCGCGACTTGTGGCGTCACGGGTGCAGAATTAATGACGTAAGTGTTCGAGGTCAGGTCGCTAGTAGATCGGATGATGATGCCGTCGTCTTGTTGCCTGATATGCGTCAAATCGACATCCAGCGTTTCATTGGCATCGAGCATCGCTGCGTCGTGCCCATGACGAGTTTCGCCGAGCCCGCACGCTCGTGGAAACGGTGAACCGCCCCATCTGATCGCGGCGGCTGGCTAGGACACTGGCTCCACCGCCTTTGGAGCGCAGCGAGCCGGGCATGCATGCCTCTACTTTGACTTCAGCCCTTCTTAGCAATGCGCCAGCGCAATTGGACGCCTGGACGCCCATGGTTCAGGAACTCGATCCCCTGTGCTTGCAATGCTCGTTGAACGGCCTGCACATTTTGGGACCGTCCGGCAATTGGTCCAGTTCCCGCAGCTTCCATGCTTCGGATCGTGTTGACGTTGACGCCAACCTGTCCGGCAAGGTCTTTCTGTTCGATCCCGACAAGGGCGCGAGCGGCCTTCAGTTGGTTTCCCCATGGGTCGGCGTCCTCCACTCATGTTGCGTCCCGCCACGGTTCGCCTTGGCGGGTTCTTGCATGCCCGGGGGCGAATTTTGTCGCTCCATAAACGGCCCACATGGGTAAGGCTTTGGTGATATCACTATGCGCGGAGGAGGAAACATTCTATCTCTAGGGCATGTCCCAGACCGTCAAACAGGTCGATCTCATGAGGCAGCTTGTGATTAAACACGGTCGCAAGCCAGAGACAGTTTGTGCGCTCTATTCGCGAGCCGAACGTGACGGCATAGTCCAGCGCAAGAGCAACAAGCATGCGATCAGCCCAGAGCAATATGCCGAGCGGCTTTATCGCGATGGCGAGCGAAAGGGCTGGCTCTGAGACACTACCCCTTTTGGCTGGGCTTGACCCGTGTTCACCCCTGCCTTCAGTTCCCTCTTGAATTAGCTCGCTAACAGGCTCTTACCTGCGTCAGGCAGGTGGGGCTTGTTCAGATTGTGCGTGCAGTTTCTTTAGTTCTGGCAGTTGGGACAATTGTCGCGGCGACATGTCAGGTTGAGGCCCTGGAGTATACACCGGTTTCGTCCTCGGGGCAGCAGCCATTCCTTGTTGTCTCCGGTGAATTCGGCGATAGTGAACCTCTGACCGCCTTCAGCAATGCCGCTGTAAGCAGCGGAGCCAGGGTGATCGTATTCGACTCCTCGGGCGGCAATGTCGGCAGCGCAATTCAGTTGGGGCGTATGATCCGCGCAGCGGGGCTGGATACGCTTCAGGTCCGCCAATTACAATGCGTTTCGGCCTGTTCACTGGCCTTTATGGGTGGCGTTCGCCGCGTTGCCGACCCGGGCTCCATTGGCATTCATCGGTCATCTTTTGCACCAGACAGCGGAATGTCCACCGCTGAAGCGGTGGCTCGCATCCAGGCTGGGACAGCCCAGATAATGTCCTACATGAGCGAGATGGGAGTGGACCCGAAGCTCATGGAATTAGCCTTAAGCTATGACAGGTCCGACATGAGGTACCTATCGGCCAGCGAAATGGCAGAGTTGCGGGTGACCAATGTCGCGGTGACGCAGCCAGAAGTGGATACTTCACAGGTACCCGCTAGGCCCAATCCCCCGCCCGCACTCGACGCAAGCGCCAAGCAACAGATGGAGAGCGCTGCAGTGGCCTTCATCAAAGGGGCTCATTGAGCACCATGGCGACAACGCCGAATTGGCTCTGGCTCAAGTTCAGACGTCCTACGCGCCGTTCGTTGACTACTATGGCAAATGGACGGACCTAGGCTCGATCATTGAGGATAAGAGGAGCTATTTCCAGCGATGGCCTGAGCCGGGGTTACAACGTCCGCAACAACAGCGTCATGGTCACTTGTGCCAATGACCGGTGCATGGTTTCGGGCACCTATGATTGGGTTGTCCGCAGCCTGCCAAGACACAAACAGGCAAAAGGCGTGGCTCGCTTCAGCTATACGATTGCGATTGGGTCCAGCCCCAAAATCATTGCCGAGACTAGCAAAGTCCTGCGCTAAACTTCTTGAAAAAGGGGACAGCTAGCTTGTCGCGGCGCCCCTTATGAATTTTTTGAAAGTTCGCCATCTGAGCGAAATGGAAAATCTCAGGGCGCAAATCAACCTCTTACCAGTTAATTTCGTTCCGCCAAATGAACCAAATCAACCGGATATGACAATTTAAAGTCATCTTAGGTTCGCCCCGTGATAGCATTGTCGAATGTAGGTTCGATGACGGCGCGTTCCCCAGGGTGCGCACCCATAATGTGGGGTGACATGCCTGAATGATTTCGTTTGCTTCTCTGGACGCTCATTCCACCCGCGTTTGGCTATTTGACCTATCTAGCGCTGGTGATCCAAGATCCCTGTGGGCTTGGTAATGAAGGCTGCGTTTGATAGTCGGCATAACTGCCTTTCTTGCTTATATAGCGGTGGTAATCGTCACGACTATCATGCATTTAATCTCATCGGTGTCGCCATTGCGCCCTTCATGGATAGAATGAAGTAGCCGCTCTTTTTTGCGTAACAAACCTAGCCATTTTTTGAAGGAACTCGACCTCGGCCTTGTTGATGGTTCGATCCGCGGCTAGGCCGCGTGCGAACCCTCGTTGCGTTTGTGGAAGCTTAGGCGCTCAAAGCACTACGCAACACGCCTCAGTCTTGCTTCCGCGTCCACAAATCCGAAGTCGATGCGTATGGCTGGCGTAAAGCGAAGGTGTGAAGGCCTCGGCCCGGAATCACGTTCTGTTCACTCTGGCTAATGTAAGCAGGTCGCGTAGAATCGAATAAGTGCATAAAATTGTAAGTACCGGCCTAGGCAGGCACCTTACCGCAACTAGCCTGGCGAGGCACGTCTGCCCTGCTTCCACAGCCTCCATCCGCCGACCAACATCAGCGCACCCCAAAGTAGGAAACCCAAATCCCAGTAGATCCATTGCTCCCGCGGGACGGTCTCGTTGACATGGTGGATGCCGAGGATCTGGTGATCCACCAGCCCTTCGACCAGGTTGAACAAGCCAAATCCGATGAGCACTGTGCCGACCAGCATCTTTCCCGGCCACCAAAGGTGCGATTGATGCGCGGCGCGCCAGAGCAGGACCAGCCCAAGCACAACGAACAGATAGGTGGCGGCGTGGAACAGACCGTCGAGGAGCGTGTTGAATCGTAGGTTTTGGACGCTGTCGGCGGGATAGCCGGCGCTGGTTATCATGTGGTGCCACTGGAGCAGCTGATGAAAGACGATGCCGTCGAAAAAGCCGCCCAAACCAAGGCCAAACAGAATGCCTGCGAGCGTGGGAAACTGGCGGGGCTTCGCATCCAGACTTGGCACGAGTTATTTCCTCCTCGGGCGAATAAGCGCAACGCCGACGACCAACTTTCGTTGCCGCAGCCCAGCGGAATCACGTTCCGTTCACGCTGGCTAATATGAGCCCGCCACCTCGCTGCTGCTTCCACCGCTGCCGCCACACTCAGGAATGGACGCCGCGTTGGCCGAAGGTGCCTCAGTGCCTCATTGGCCAAGGTGAGGAAATGGACCGCGACTTCATCGGCAGCGGCATCAAGGAGCCGGGCTCTGAGCACAGATATCAGCGATACGGTTCGTCCAGTGATCTGGAATGGTACGTCAACCGAGTTCGCAGCATCGTTAGAGGCAGGGGGTCGACAAGCGCAAGATCATGGGCTGCGGGCGTGCCGAATGGGAGCAGGAGCTTGCCAGCTTGCGCCGGCTGCAACCTCGCGAAGCGCCTTGAAACCCACCGCAAGCTCATGAAGGAAAAGTCCGGCCTTGACGCGGCTTGGGACCCGTAAGGCAGCTCTGCGCGCGCTTGGTGACGTGGTAAGCGCGGCGATGGGAACCACTGCCACCGGCATGGCTGGCGTCATCGTCAAGGCACAGGCGTTAGAAGCATGGGGACGCCAAGCAACTGTCGGCGATACCATCCTCTATGACGGCGCTACTGATTGGGGCTCGGACTTCGCGAACTCAATTCTTCGCATGGCAAAGCAATCTTGAAGAATGCGGCTCCGCCTTCCATGAGCCACAAATGCCCTCGCCATCACTGGCGGGGGTCTTGCCGCGCCAATCTATCGGCCGTGGACAGCGCGAGTGATTGAGGACTATGTTGTGGTTTGGGGGGGAGCTTAGCTTTGGCAAAAACATGGGTCGCGGCCGTTCTGTGCACTGTTGCCGGGTGCTCCGGATCTGGCCTTGGAATGCCTGGCTCGCCAGCATGGTTTTCGACGACGCCACAAGCAGAGCAGGCGACCTACTTCCGCACCCGCTGCGTATCCTACGGCTTCAGCCCAGACACGCCGGCCATGGCGCAATGCATCCAGAACGAATCCTTGTCGTCACGCGGCAGGGCGGCGGCCCGGTCGAACGCCGCTTTTGCGAACATGGCCGCAAGCCAGCCTAAGACCACCACCTGCAACCGGTTCGGCAATTCAGTCAACTGCACAACCTTCTGACCGTTCGCCACCTGGCCTTTTCGAAATATTCAGTGCGCGCCAGAAGTGCGGATTGCCGCCGAACCAGCACCAAATCAACCTCTTTCCAGTTAAGTTTGTTTTCGGGTGCGAAACGAGGCAAATCAGGTGGATAAGGGAATTTAAAGAACGCCCGTTCCGTTAGATCCGCCATCAGCTCTCAGCGACCATCCCAACGGGCTTTCGGTCATGGCTCCTCAAGCTGCCGGCCTTGGGCCTTATCAGCCCCGGCTTTAGAAAGGGGCGGCGCTACCACCATCCGCTCCGCTACCAGCCTCCGCTACCAGCCCAAATGCTTAACTCGGAAAGCTCGGCAATGTCGCCATAGATCATCGAACCTTTGACGAGAAAACACTTGTCTCCGAGGACTTCGTAGAGTGAGCTTGATGCGGTGCAAATCGGCAGGTTCTTCGAATTGGCGTTCGCCCCGAGGTCCGAGGCTTCGACCTTACGGTCAGCAGCTTCGGCATAGCTGACGCTGATCGCGAGCATGGCGATAGCAAGGTGGCTCGAGCAAGGTCGCGACATGCATCAAAATAGCACCGGCCCTTGATGGGCTTCATCCATCGATTGGATGACGCGCGTCGCTCGATCGTCATCCAACGCCCACGCCGACTCGGTGATTTTCGACCGAGCTCAGTGTGCCGTACACAAATGAGATCAACTGTCTTTTGCGAAGGAGTCCTAACCCGTCCGCTCACAAGTGGAAACGCCTCTCGCATGGCGCGGATCGCGAGCAAGGCGAAGGCCTATCTCTACCCCGAGCGAAGCCACTGGCCAAGATTTGTCCGAAAGCGTACAGTAGCAAATCGTCAGCCACACAACATGGCCGCTGACGCTTAGGAGCGACCATCGCACTCTTGGCCAGCACGAGGCATTGTGTGATGGCAGAAGACCAACGGCGGCCCGGCATGAAACCTGAAATCGTTAGCGATCTTGCGCGCGAGTCAGGCGCATCTGAACACCAGATCCGCGAGATTGTTTCGCTGATCGGCTTCGACCGCAACTCGATCCTGAGGGAAGCCCGACTGCTCAAAAAGAATCGGTAGTCGCATTCGTTCATTCTCGGGTCAGTCTCTCGACGGTCTCAATGATGGCCTTGGCCAATGCTTCGCCATCATGCACAGGCTCCGGCCCGTAGAGCAGCAACACCGCTTCCTCGCTTGGCAGCACGCCAGCAGGGCAGGTCTGCTCGATCGCCATCCGCACCATGCTTAGGGCAGCCCATGCATTGCAGAGGTTGTGCTCGTTCGTCATAGCTGTTCAATCATTCAATTCGTCTAAAATGTTCCGGAACTGAATCGGCGTTGTCGGCTTGAATCGCATCTGTGTTGGGGTTCCAGTATGCGTAAGAGTTCCGGCGATGGCCGATTGCAGTTCATCGAACCGCTCATGCCAACCCTGGTCGACAAGCCTCCGGAAAGCGACGCCTGGAGCCATGAGGTCAAGTTCGACGGCTACCGTTCGCAGATCATCATTGACCAGTCCGGGGTTCGTATTTTCACGAGGCGAGGACTTAACTGGACCGCAAAATACCCCACGCTCGCTGCGACCGCTGCAACGCTTGATGTCGAGAACGCCATTATTGACGGCGAAATAGTCGTGCTCAACGAAGCGGGACTGTCTGCCTTTACGGAGTTGCGTAAGGCCATTACGCGGCGCCAGCATGACCTCTATTTCGTCGCCTTCGATCTTCTGCACCTCAACGGCCATGATCTGCGTGACATGGCGCTGGAGGAACGCCGCGAAATCCTCGCTGCCATCCTCCCGTCTGATCTTCGCATCCAGTTCAGCCAGGATCTGCCTGGCGACGCCAAGGCGATTTATCACCTGGTTGACCAGGCCGGCCTAGAGGGCATGGTCTCCAAGCGCCGGGACAGCAAGTACCGCAGCGGCCCTTCGACCAACTGGCTGAAGGCGAAATGCTACACCGTCGGTGAGTTCGAGCTGCTGGGCGTCGAGCGCGAGGCCGGCAAGCCGGCATTCGCTCTCATGGGCGAGATCGGCACGCGCAAATATGTTGGATCGGCCTTCATCAATTCGAGCCGTGCGGTTCGTGAGCGCCTATGGAAGCGCGTCCAGGAGCACGCCGGGCCGGCACCGAAGGGCATGAAGCGGCCGGCGACGCAATGGGTCAGACCGGGGCTGATCGGACGCGTGAAGCACCTGCGTGGCGAGGAAGACCTTCGGCATGCGTCACTGCAGGACTATCGCGAGGAGCAACAGACCCAATGAAACCGGAAGCCGAGTTCCGCATTTAAGTAGGGGTATGAACGCTTCGGATTTCGAACGGACCATAATCGAGGGCGCTCGCCTGGATAGAGAGCGCCGTGAGGCGGCGCTTGCTGATCTTCGGAATACAATCGCCGAAAGTCGACGCATCATCGAGGAATCCCGCAAGCTCCTAGAGCGACTAAGCGAGCGCCAAAGCTAGAAGCCCCACGACGATGATGGGCTGAGGCCGGGAAATAATCCACGGCACTCGTACGCTATATGATAGTGTCCCACACATGAAACAGGCAACCATCGATCAGGCACTCGGCTTGCTGAGGCAGTATCGAGATATCCTGGTGGCAAGCTACGCGCCGTTAGCGCCGGGCGGCGTCCCTCAACCAAGGACGCTTGAGCAGGCTAGCGATCCGTTGGAATTGGCAGCGTTGAACGATATCGCATTACTCGACGAAATCATCAAAGAGATGTCAGCCTAGAGCGCCTTTGCCCCCCGCGTGCTGGCTTTTACAATTACAGACGCGCTCCCCTTCACTGCGGTGTTCGAAGCAGAACCAACGCGGCGGCTGCCTAGGCTTGGCGAAGCCCCAGCTGGCGTGCTTGCCGCACCCGGGATGCTCGCAAAAATGATGCTGGACGCCTGGCGCGGTCACCTCTGGCCTCGGCAGGCGAATTTCATCGCTCAAAGCGCATGCTCCGCAGGTTTCACATTGGTGGAAAGATTCCACAGCCCGTCTTGACGATCAAGGAAAATGTTCCTTTTTTGTTCCTATGGCGCATGATCCGATCGACACCCTGGGAAAGGCGACCCGGCACCACATGCTGGTCAAGGCCGAATGCAGTTGCGGAAACGTCCGCTACCATCGCTCGGCCGATCTGATGATGGTGTTCGGCGGCGGCAGAGATCCACAAACTCTCAATTTCAGCTGCGGCCAATGCAAGCCGTCGATCAAGATCACGCTGTTGGAAGTTCATCCCGAACACCTGCCGAAACGCCTCATGATCCACAAGCCGATGAAGGTCGGCGGCAAGATCGAGTGGTTTGTCGAGCGTTTCCGAGGATGATCGAGCGTCTCAAGGTCCGCCTCGCCTACCAGAGAGGCTGGCAAGTCGTCGACGGCAGCACGGTGATGCAGACATTCGAGAACCGGGACGACGCCTTCAGGTTCGTGCACGGGAAAGGTGCCCGCGTCTTGCTCGCGTGGTCACGAACGGTGATCGGCGGACAGGCGGCGCCTTTCGACTTCACTGCGAGCTTTCAACAGGATGCCGTCGGACGGATATTTAAGGCGGTACATGGCCCAGGCGCCGGCACCTGGTTCTGGACGTGCTTTGAAGGTGGGGCGAGGGGAACTGTCGAAACCAAGGATGAGGCGGTGGTCGGCGTCGAGCGCGCCTACACTCGGTTCGAAGCGTGAGGGGCATGCGGGCCGCCGTCCTCAATCACAGTAGTCGATATGGTTCCTACTGCCGCATAACATCAGCGAGTTTTAGGCGCATCCTCTGGCCCTCCGCGAAAGCTAGGGCGAAGGATTCCAGCACGAATGAGTAGATGCGTTCTTCATCTTCCTCAACTACGTGCACCGACCACTCGCCGTGGGCTTCTACCACTTCAATTCGGGTTTCAAAAAGGTCGTCACAGCTCTCTGGATTATCAAAGGCATCGCATTGGGTTCTGCGCATTGCTTCCTCCCAAGTTGCGAACGATCGAACCATTTTGCCCGGCTTCGTTCAATAACCTATGATACAGCGGCCCGACGTCAGGGTTTTACTTCGGGGGAGCTCTGGCGCCGGGCCTAACCGGCGAGAAATGGGGACTCGCCGGCTGGCGAATACATGCGTTCAAGCTAATTCGAAGCGAAACATGCGAACGAAGGGCTCGCCGCTTCGCGAATGGAGCGGCGAGTTTGTTTGGCTTCCGCCCGATCGCCGTCAGTTCGCACGGGGCGGGCGCTTTGCTAAAGTCCGGAATTCCGATTTGGAGGCCGCCGTGAAAACCAGCAAAACCGGAATAAACAAACTGCTCGCCGCCGACACCACCCTGCTATCGGCCGAGCCGTTGATCGGACTGCTTGAACTTGAGACCGACAGCGGAACGATTGTTTTTACCTTTGCGATCGCCAATGACCTCGCAAAGCACAATCCCGCGAAGGATGTCCCTTACCTCAAATCGAGCGGAGACGGCTTTCATTCGTGGACCGTCACGGAGGTTGAGAAGTTTGAAGAGCGCCACCCATTCGGCACCAAGGCCAGGCTGGCGACGCCGACGATTGCGCCTAGGAATGCTGCGCCAAAACCGGAAATCAGTGCAACCCATTCCCATGCCCCAACTGGCCTTTGCATGCCCCCGTCTCGCTCGCCATTTCCGACCGTCGGGCAGATAGTTGCAAGAAATGAGTTGGCTTCGCAATTGCCACCTGGCCGGCAGGGCAGAGGCGCTCACACTCTCGGCTAGGAATCAGTTTCTGTTACCCGAAACGTTACCCAGGGCTGGAATGTAACCAAACTGGCAATTTGCAAATATGAGCTAATGCGTTGATTTAATTGGTGCCCCCGGACGGAATCGAACCGCCGACCTTCGGTTTACAAAACCGCTGCTCTACCAGCTGAGCTACAAGGGCACGGCGCTCCGGTTAGCATATTTGGTGCGCCAGTAAAGACAAAACTCCGTTTTGAGCGCGCCGGAGCTGCCGGCGCGGGCATCCTGAAAACGGCCAATTGGCTTCCTATATCGTTCGAAGGTGCAATCGCATAGGCGAGGGTGTCGCATGATCAGACTTGTCGTCATTGCCCTGATCGTCGTCGTGGCCTGGTTTCTCCTGGTGAAGCTCATCAGGCAAGTGAAGAACGCCAACATCGACTGGACCGGTATCGCCACCATCATCGGCTTCATCGCGCTCGCCTTTTGGCTGCGTCATATCACCGGCATGGGCTGAGGCCTCCCGCCGCCGGACTGCCGACCGGCGCTCTTTGCCGGTCGTAATTGCGCGCCTGGCGCAAACCCTGTTCAAGAAAAATCCAAAAAACCGTCGAACCTTTTTCCTTGCTGCCACGACAGATGGTCAAGAGGCGGATGGATCGCCTCTCACAACGCAGCAAGGAGATCGTCATGTTCAAGCGCACCATCGTTTCCGGCCTCATCGCCACCACTGTCGGCGCCGCCATGCTGGCCGGCACCGTTCAGCCTTCGGCCGCCCATCACAAGCACCATCACAACAAGCACCTTGGCATCGGCATCGCCGCCGGCGTCGGTGGCTTCCTGCTTGGCACCGCGCTCGCCCAGCCGCGGACCGTCTACATCGAGGAAAATGGCGGCTCATGGCACGTCCGGCGCTGCCTCAACCGCTATCAGAGCTACGATCCGTACTCCGACACCTATGTCGGCTACGACGGCTATCGTCACCGCTGCCGGCTTTGAGAGGACCGTTCAGGCAACCGGAAGAAGGGGCACCCCACGGCCCCTTTTTCTTTGTCTGGAGGGTTGCCCCGCTCGCGCTTGCGGCGCGTCAGGCCTTAGTTGTCCTGCCGCCGATCATCTTTGTCACCGCCGCTGCCGCATCGCGCACCAGCGGGCCGATCTCGGCCAGCCGCTCCGGCGTGACCCGCACCGTCGGTCCCGAAACCGACACGCCCCCGATCGGCTCGCCGAACTCGTTGAAGATGGCAGCGGCAACGCAGCGCATGCCGGGGTGCCGTTCCTCGTCGTCGACCGACCAGCCGCGCAGCTTGATCGTCACCAGATCACGGGCCAGCGCCGAGATGTCGGAAAGCGTCTTTTCGGTGAAGCGCTCCAGCCCGGTCCGGCGCAGGACGGCGCCGACGCGCTGCGGCTCGAGATGCGCCAGCACCGCCTTGCCGATGCCCGATGCATGGAAGGAGCTGCGCGTGCCCGGCCGGAAGAAGGCGCGGATCGCCTGATGCGTCTCGACCTGGCTGACGAAAACGACGCAGTCGTCCTCGGCGACGCCGAGATTGGCGGTCTCGCCGGTCTTCTCCATCAATTCCTGCATGACGATGCGGGCGCGGTCGACCAGCTTGCGGCGGCGCAGGAACGCCGCGCCAATGCGATAGGTCTCGACGCCGATCGACCACAGCTGGTCGCTGCTGTCGAACTCGACCATGCCGTGGTTTTCCAGCGTCGTCAGCATGCGGTAGGCGGTGGAGGCGGGGAGGCCGCTCTGCGCGGCGATCTCGCTCAGCGACAGGCCGCTGCCTTCGGCGACGATGGCCAGGATGCGCAGCGCCCGGTCGAGCGACTGCACCGAAGCCGCCTCGGCCGGACCGTGGAAGGCGCGCGGCCGTCCGCGCTGGCGTTTCTCGGCGGTTTCCATAGTGGGCATTCTTGCCAATTTCGCCAAATGCGCAATGAAAAAATTTTTCACAAATTTGCAATCCGAATTCCGTGGAAAACGGAAAAGCAAAGGAAATCAGGAGTTAGAAGTCGTTTTCTAAAAATGAAAAAATATTCTGAAAAAATTGAAAAATAACAGGCGCGCTGCCATTCTCGGCCATCAACAATTCCGTGGAGGCTGAAATGGCCAGGATGCGCGCAGTCGACGCAGCGGTTCTCGTTTTGGAAAAAGAAGGGATCTCATGCGCCTTCGGCGTGCCGGGTGCTGCCATCAACCCGTTCTATTCGGCGCTGAAGGCGAGGGGTACGATCCGCCATATCCTGGCGCGTCATGTCGAGGCGGCCTCACACATGGCCGAAGGGTATACCCGCGCCAAATCAGGCAATATCGGCCTGTGCATCGGCACGTCCGGCCCGGCCGGCACCGACATGATCACCGGCCTCTATTCGGCCGCGGCCGATTCCATCCCGATCCTCTGCATCACCGGCCAGGCGCCGCGGGCGCGTCTCAACAAGGAGGATTTCCAGGCCGTCGACATCGCCGCCATCGCAGCACCGGTCGCCAAATGGGCGGTCACCGTGATGGAACCCTACCTGGTGCCGATGGCGCTGCAGAAGGCGTTCCACCTGATGCGCTCGTCGCGGCCGGGGCCGGTTCTCATCGACCTGCCGGTCGACGTGCAGCTGGCCGAGATCGAGTTCGACATCGATGCCTATGAGCCGCTGGTGCCGTTCAAGCCGGCAATGTCTCGCGGCCAGGCCGAGAAGGCCCTGGCGATGCTCAACGCGGCCGAAAGACCGTTGATCGTCGCCGGCGGCGGCATCATCAACGCCGATGCCTCGGATCTGCTGATCGAGTTCGCCGAAGTCACCGGCGTGCCCGTGATCCCGACGCTGATGGGCTGGGGCGCGATCCCCGACGACCACCGGCTGATGGTCGGCATGTGCGGGCTGCAGACATCGCATCGCTACGGCAACGCGACGATGCTCGAGGCCGACTTCGTCTTCGGCATCGGCAACCGCTGGGCCAACCGCCATACCGGCTCAGTCGACGTCTACACCAGGGGCAAAAAATTCATCCATGTCGACATCGAGCCGACGCAGATCGGCCGTGTCTTCGCGGCGGACCTCGGTGTCGTTTCGGATGCCGGTGCAGCGCTCAAAATGCTGCTCGACGTCGCCACCGAGTGGAAAACGGCTGGGAAACTGCGCGACTGGTCCGGCTGGGCCAGGGAATGCCAGGGCCGCAAGAAGACGCTGAAGCGCAAGACGCATTTCGACCAGGTGCCGCTGAAGCCGCAGCGCGTCTACGAGGAGATGAACAAGGCATTCGGCCGCGACACCACCTATGTCACCACGATTGGCCTTTCGCAGATCGCCGGCGCGCAGTTCCTGCACGTCTACAAGCCGCGCAACTGGATCAATTGCGGCCAGGCCGGCCCGCTCGGCTGGACGCTGCCGGCAGCACTCGGCGTTCGCGCCGCCGATCCGCAGCGCAACATCGTGGCGCTGTCCGGCGACTATGATTTCCAGTTCATGATCGAAGAACTGGCGGCCGGCGCGCAGCACAAATTGCCCTATATCCATGTCGTCGTGAACAATGCCTATCTCGGCCTCATCCGCCAGGCGCAGCGCGGCTTTTCGATGGATTTCGAGGTCAGCCTCGCCTTCGAGAACGTCAACCGGAAGGACGATCCCGAGGCTGGCTATGGCGTCGACCACGTTGCTGTCGCCGAGGCCATGGGCTGCAAGGCGGTCCGGGTGCGCAGGCCGGAGGAATTCGCCGGCGCCTTCAAACAGGCGCAGCGCCTGATGAAGGAGCACCAGGTTCCCGTCGTGCTCGAATTCATCTTAGAGCGCGTCACCAACATTTCGATGGGCACCGAAATCGACAAGATCACCGAATTCGAGGAGCTTGCCGAACATCACGAAGACGCGCCGACGGCGATCGTCATGCTGGACTGAACGGAGAAAAAAGAATGCCGCGTTGTTCAGCCAATCTCTCGATGCTCTTTGGCGAGCACGAGTTCCTCGACCGCTTCGATGCCGCCGCCCGCGCCGGTTTCAGGGGTGTCGAATATATCGGCCCTTATGACCATTCGCCCGATGTCGTTGCGGCGAGGCTGAAGAAAAACGGCCTGACGCAGGTGCTGTTCAACCTGCCGGCCGGCGACTGGGGCAAGGGCGAGCGCGGCATTGCGGTGTTGCCGGATCGTGTTCCCGAGTTCCGGCAAGGCGTCGCCAAGGCGATCACCTACGCGCATGCGCTGGGTTGCGAACAGGTCAACTGCCTCGCCGGCATCGCGCCGCAAGGCGTCGAGCGTTCGGTGCTGGAAGACGTCTTCGCCGAAAACCTGGCTTTCGCGGCCGAGAAGCTGGAGCAGGCCGGAATCAGGTTGTTGATCGAGCCGATCAACACCCGCGACATTCCCGGCTTCTTCCTCAACTATTCGGACCAGGCCCTGGCGCTCATCGACCGCGTCGGCTCAAAAAACCTGTTCCTGCAATACGACATCTATCACATGCAGATCATGGAGGGCGATCTCGCCCGCACCATCGAGGCAAACCTCGGCCGCATCGCGCATATCCAGCTTGCGGACAATCCCGGCCGTCATGAGCCGGGGACGGGCGAGATCAATTTTCCTTTTCTGTACAGTCACATCGACCGCATCGGCTATACCGGCTGGATCGGGGCGGAATACAAGCCGAAGGGCGGGACGGAAGCCGGGCTGGGCTGGTTCCGGGAGTTTGCAGGGCAGGCGGCGGCGTAGGGACGGGACGTAGCAATAAATGTCGCGTTCCGTCGCGCCCCCCTCTGGCCTGCCGGCCATCTCCCCCACGGGTGGGGAGATTGGATGTCACCGCCGCTTTCGCCAATTTTCGAGGTCGGAAAAGTAAAAGCCGGCGCCGAAACTGCCAATCTCCCCACCCGTGGGGGAGATGGCCGGCAGGCCAGAGGGGGGCGCGACGGAACGCGGCCTCAACAAGGAAACACCAGGGAGAACATCAATGGACACAATCGGCTTCATCGGCCTCGGCATCATGGGCGCGCCGATGGCGGGGCACCTGCTCGACGCCGGCTACACCGTCGTCGCCAGCGACCATCGCTCGAAACCGCCGGCCGATCTCGTCGCCAAGGGTCTAAAAACCGTCACCGGCCATCACGCCGTGGCACGTGCCGCCGACATCGTCATCACCATGGTTCCCGACACGCCTGAGGTGGCCGACGTGCTGTTCGGCGACAACGGCGTCGCCTCGGGTTTGACCGCGGGCAAGATGGTCATCGACATGAGTTCGATCTCGCCGATCGAGACCAAGATTTTCGCCAGGAAGATCGACGACCTCGGCGGCGACTATCTCGATGCGCCGGTGTCGGGCGGCGAGGTCGGCGCCAAGGCCGCGTCGCTGACCATCATGGTCGGCGGCGAGGAAAAGGCCTTCGAGCGCGCCAGGCCGGTGTTCGAAAAAATGGGCAAGAACATCACGCTGGTCGGCCCCAACAGCGTCGGCCAGACCGCCAAGGTCGCCAACCAGATCATCGTCGCGCTGACCATTGAAGCGGTCGCGGAAGCGCTTGTTTTTGCATCGAAAGCCGGCGCCGATCCGGCCAAGGTGCGACAAGCGCTGATGGGCGGGCTAGCCGCCTCGCGCATCCTCGAAGTGCATGGCGAGCGCATGATCAAGCGCAGCTTCGCGCCAGGCTTCCGCATCGAACTGCACCAGAAGGATCTTAATCTCGCCCTGGAAGGGGCAAAAGCGCTTGGCGTCGCGCTGCCCAACACCTCGACGACGCAGCAATTGTTCAACTCCTGCGCGGCCAATGGCGGCGCCAAGGAGGATCATTCGGCGCTGGTCAGGGCGCTGGAGCGAATGGCGGGGCACGAGTTAGGGGAGTAGGGGAATAGGGGGTTAGGGGAATAGGGCAGTAAGGCAGTAGGGCAGTAGGGATAGCGCTTGCAGCGAGCCGCAATCCGCCTTTCTTGCTGCCTTATTCTTACTCCCTTATGCCCCTACTCCCCTACTCCCCTAACCCAAAAACTTCCTCGCCGCATAAAGGCTCACCGCCGCGGCGTTCGACACGTTGAGCGAGCGGATGGCGCCGGGCATGTCGAGCCGGGCCAGCGTCGTCACCGTATCGCGGGTCTTCTGGCGCAGGCCCTTGCCCTCGGCGCCCACCACCAGCGCGATCTTTTCTCCCGAAAAACTCTTTTCGAGTTCCGCCGGTCCGTCCGAATCGAGGCCGATGGTCTGGAAGCCGGCCTCGTGCAACTGGCCGAGCGCGTCGGCGAGGTTCTTCACCTCGATCTGGTCGATATGCTCCAGCGCGCCGGAGGCCGACTTTGCCAGCACGCCGGATTCATGCGGGCTGTGGCGCGCCGTGGTGATCAGCGCGCCGGCGCCGAAGGCGACCGCCGAGCGCAGGATCGCGCCGACATTGTGTGGATCGGTGACCTGGTCGAGGACCAGCACCAGCGTTGTATCGCCGAGCGCATCGAGCCGCTTCGGCTTCAGTGGCTCGGCTTCGATCAGCACGCCCTGATGCACGGCATCGGAGCCGGTGACCTTGTCGATGTCTTTCGGCTCGACCATCTCTGTCTCAAAGGGCAGGGCGGTGAGGTCGGCGATCGCCAGCCGCTCGGCGGCGTTGCGCGTCACCAGCATCTTCTTGATCCGCCGGCGCGGATTGTCGAGTGCTGCTCGCACCGTGTGCAGGCCGTACAGCCGCACCAGCCCATCCGCGGCGGTCTCTCCTGGTGGTACCGGCTGGCGCGGCCTGAACGCCGGCGCGCCGCCGCTCTTCTCGTCGCGATGCGCGCGGCGCAGCTTGGCGTAGTGGGTGTCTTTCGGGGTTTTGGGCTTGTTATCGTTGCTCATGGCCGGTTCTATAGCCGTGTCGTTCGCCTATGGATACAGCCTGAAAACCCTGCTCGTCGGGTCGTCAAGAAATTCAGCGCGTTTTGCCGGGATGTTGCGGTTGACAGTTTTGGGCGCTGCCGCCATAAGGCGCTTCGCGACGGGCTGCTCCTGCGGCCGCGACGCGTCGATGCCTCGTTGCATGGCTCCGGCGGCAGACTGGAGAGGTGCCCGAGTGGTTAAAGGGGACGGACTGTAAATCCGTTGGCTATGCCTACGTTGGTTCAAATCCAACCCTCTCCACCACTGCCGGCCCGGAAGCCCTGAAACGCAAAGCCTCGGACCGAAAAGTGCATAGCGGTTTTCTGGTGAAATGCGCGGGTATAGCTCAGTGGTAGAGCAGCAGCCTTCCAAGCTGAATATGCGGGTTCGATTCCCGCTACCCGCTCCAAGCATGCTGTTGAAGTCATTATCGAAAATAACTTCCTGAAAATGCGCCGTGTCACTGCGTTTGCCTGAGCGGCAATGCCGTCAGCCACATCGCCAGGTCTTCAGTCGGCGCCTCCGGCGACATGCTCTTTATATTGAGGCAGGTCGTCGGTGATCGTGAACCACTTCGCCTTGGAGCCGACAAAGATGTGCTGCGTCGGACGGATGGCCGGCTCGTCGACGAGGGTTCCCATGGCGACGTGGACGAAGGCGCCGTCGCGAACGACCGAATAGAGCAATGAGCCGCAGGTCTTGCAGTGCACGTCGTGGCCGGTCTCCTCGCCAAAGATCAGGAGGTTGTCCTCGCCCTTGGTCAGGCTCAGTCTCTCACGCTCGATGCCGGCAAACGGCTTGAAGGCCGAACCGGTGGTGCGCCGGCAGTCCGAGCAGTGGCAGTTGGCGGCGTAGATGAACTCGTCGGCCACCACGTATTGCACGGCGCCGCACACGCATTTTCCGGCAAGCATGCGGTTGCCGGCATTCTCCTGGCTTGTCACTGGTTTCTCCATTTTTTGCGGGCAGCGGCCAAGTTGAAATTTGTGGTGTAACCGTTGTTTTGGTCACCACTGCCCAAATTATGCGACGACGGTCAGTCGGCGCCGCCGCTCGTCGAGCGACACGATGGTCAGCCCGCTGGTCACCACCAGCAGGATACCGCCGATCGCCAGCGCGTTCGGCAATTGCTGGAACACCACCAGGCCGGAAATGACCGCCCAGACGGTGAAGCAGTAATAGAACGGCGCCACGACGCCGGTTGGCCCGGTGCGATAGGCCATGAAGATGAAGAAATGGCCGAAGATCAGGAACAATCCGGCCCCGGCCATCAGCAGCAAATGATGCGTCTCGGGCATCACCCAACGCTCCGACATCAGATGCGCGACGCCTGATCCGACCAGCACCACCACCACCGCAGAAATTGCGACGATCATGCCAGGCACGTCGGCGGCGACCCGCCGCCCGGCCAGATCTCGCGCGGCGGCGAACGCCGCATTGCCGAGCGCCAGCAAGGCGTAGACCGAGATTCCCTGCATCGTCGGCTGCGCCACCATCACCGCGCCGATGAAGCCGAGCCCGATCAGCGCCATGCGCAAGCCGCCGATCCGTTCGCCGAACAGGACAGAGGAGCCAATCAGCATGAGCAGGGGCGTGATCTGTCCCAGGGCGGTCGAATCGGCGATCTGCATGTTGGCAAGCGCCACCACGTAGCAAAGGATTGCCGCCAGCTCGAGCAGGTTTCTTTGCAACACTCTCCTGTCGAGGATCAGCGGGATTTGCCTGGCATAGCCCAGCGCAAACAGCAACGGAATGCCCCACAGCGTTGCCGCCGTCCCGCGCAAAAACAGCACTTCATAGGGCGGCAGCCCAACCGTCGCGAGCTTCAACATGGTGTCGTTGGCGACATAGGACCCGGTCGACAGGATCATGAACAGCGGGCCGCGGATGGCGATCGGAATGAAATGCATCGGATCAGGAAATCAGACCGGCGTCACACCGGCAATGGGCCAGATCCGGCAGTAAAATCCGGCAAGGCGGACAGGCGGAAGCAGCGATGTCCATTCGCTGAATGGCGATACCCGCGGAACCTATCTTTGGCCATTCCATTTCTTCTTGTTCGTTCCTATATCCGCGCCACATCCCCGAAAACCGGATCATGGGTTCAGACCGGGTGAGAAAGCCCCGGCCACAAGACACTTGTGTTTTTCGGCCGCAGTCGCTAATCGCCCCGCATTCGACTGAACTGAAGGTCCCGGCCGTCCAAGGAAAGAGACTATGGCAAAAGGTAAATTCGAGCGTACAAAGCCTCATGTGAACATCGGCACGATTGGCCATGTCGATCATGGCAAGACGTCGCTGACGGCGGCGATCACCAAGTATTTTGGCGAATACAAGCGCTACGACCAGATNGATGCGGCGCCCGAGGAGAAGGCGCGCGGCATCACCATCTCGACGGCGCATGTCGAATACGAGACGGCCAACCGCCACTACGCCCATGTCGACTGCCCCGGCCACGCCGACTATGTCAAGAACATGATCACCGGTGCCGCGCAGATGGACGGCGCGATCCTGGTCGTGTCGGCCGCCGACGGCCCGATGCCGCAGACCCGCGAGCACATCCTGCTGGCCCGTCAGGTCGGCGTGCCGTCG